>NZ_JAFREF010000003.1:0-270851 GCF_017377665.1 Faecalibacterium sp. Marseille-P9590 | reverse complement strand
TAAAGAAAAAACCAGCTCTGCCTCTGGCCCGCGCGGAGCGCAAAGCCATTTGACCATAAAATAAAACTCACCCCGCGCCAAAAGCGCGCAAGCTCACTTTACCGTCCCGAAAAATAAAAAACAAAAACCCCCGCACCGGGGTCCCGGTACAGGGGTTTTGTTCGTCAATCAAACTGCGATCAAGCGTTCTTGTTAACACGCTTTGCCATACGGCTGATCTTGCGGCTAGCGGTGTTCTTTTTGATGACACCCTTAGCGCGAGCCTTGTCGATCGCGGAAACAGCAGCCAGGACGGTTGCGTCCTTGTCAGCGGCATTCGCATCGATGGCAGCGTCTGCCTTCTTGACGACTGTTTTCAGGTTGGTCTTAATGGCCTTGTTGTGAGCCTGCTCTGCAACAGCCTGCACGACACGGTCCTTCTGAGATTTGATGTTAGGCATTCGTTCCACCTCCTTGGCTACCTATAACAGCGCACCTTATGATACCATATTTGCCGCTCCAGCGCAAGCATTTTTTCGATTTTTGTTTCAAAAAGTTTTGATTTTCCCATACTTTTTGTGCCGCGAGGCCCCAAAACCGGCTTTTTGGCGGCAAACAGAGCAGAAAAGAGGGAAAATCATGCGCTTGACAGATATGGCGGACGAGCTCTACACGGCCGCGACTGACCTGCCCGGCGGAGTCCGCGCGGCCACGGCAAAACGGGGCGGCGTGACGGTGACGCGGGTGGAGATCGCCCGGGAGGGCCTCGAAAAGCCCCGGGGGCGGTACGTCACGCTGGAAGTCCCCAGCGTCAGTGTGCTGGACGAGCGGGACGCCGAGGTCATCGAGCAGGCAGCGGACGAGCTGCGGGCGCTTCTGCCGCCGGAGGGGCCGGTGCTGGTGCTGGGCGTGGGCAACCGCCGGGTCACCGCCGACGCCCTCGGCCCCCGCACCGTCCAGAAAATTTTTGTTACGATGGGCGCAGGCCGTCCGCCGGTGAAGGGCATCCGCCCGGTGGCGGCGGTGGCCCCGGGCATCTCGGCGTCCACCGGTCTGAGCCTGCAGCAGCTGGCCGGTGCGCTGGTGCGGGAAGTGCGGCCCACGGCCCTCATCTGTGTGGACAGCCTCTGCTCGTCGGAACCCCAGCGTCTGGGCCGGACGCTGCAGTTCTCCGACACCGGCCTCTGCCCGGCCCAGCCCGGCAGCAGCAAGCATCTGGACGCGGCCCGTCTGGGCCTGCCAGTGATCGCGGCGGGCATCCCCACCCTGATGATGGCGCAGGAGGGCAAAGACCTCGTGGTGACGCCCCGAGAACTGGACAGCGTCATCGCCCACGGGGCCGCCCTGTTGGGCGCGGCCATTAACCGCGCCTTGCAGCCGAGGCTCAGCATCGCCCAGCTCTGCTGGCTGGTGGGATAAAACCAGGCCGTCCATCATATTGTATGGATAAAACAAAAGGGGAGGGGGCAGTCTATGCGCTATGGCGAGGCCGGGCAGAGCCATCTGCTGCCCTTTCTGGGCGCAGCGGCCCTTTTTGCGGCTCTGACCATCATGGCCCACAGTGTTGTGCTGGGGCTGGCGGCGGTCATCGCCGGGCCTGTCCCGGCGGCGCAGACGGCGCTCTCCCTGAGCCGAAAGGCCGTCTCCGGCGCGGCACAGGAGGAGGCCGCATCTGTGGCCGAAGCCGCCCCTGAAAGCACCGGGACTGCCGCCTCTCAGCCCGAAGCCGCCGCCCCGACAGGCGGCATCGAAAGCTATCTTGTGGAGCTTCTGGGTGACGACGCTCGGCCCGAAGGCGCGGGCGCAGTGATTGAAAAAAATTACCCGCAAGGCAGCGGTGAAAAGTACGTTGCCTGCGGCGCGGGCAGCATCAAGAACAACACCCGACAGACTGCGGCGGACATCGCAGCAGAGATACAGGAGCCACTGCCCTTTGGCGTCGAAAAGGACAGCCCTGACCCGCAGATCCTCATCATGCACACCCACGCCACTGAGGACTACCGCCTTTCGGCGGGGCTGTGGTATTCGCCCGGCGACGGCGCCCGTACCACCGACACGAACCTGAATATGTGTGCCGTGGGCCGGGTGATGGCCGACACCCTCAACGCCGCCGGGCTGAACACTCTCCACGACGAGACCCTGAACGACTACCCCAGTTACACCGGCAGCTACGAGAACAGCCGGGCCGTCGTCCAGCGGTACTTGGCCCAGTACCCCAGCATCAAGGTGGTGCTGGACGTCCACCGGGACGCCATCGAGACAGAGGGAGGTTCCCGGATGGCACCGGTCTGCACCGTGAACGGGCGGCAGGCCGCGCAGGTCATGATCATCTGCGGGTGCGACAACGGCGGCAGCGTCCGGCTGCCGGGCTGGCGGCAGAACCTCCGTTTCGCCGCCGCATGGGAGCGGAGCATGGAGGGGATGTACCCCGGTTTCACCCGGCCTGTGCTGTTCAGCTACCGCTTTTATAATCAGGACCTCACCACCGGCAGTCTGCTCATCGAGATAGGAGGCCACGGCAATAACCTCAACGAGGCCCTCTACGCCGGGCAGCTGGCGGCCAACGGCCTTGTGCAGGCCCTGCTTGGCCCGGATACTTGACGAAACGGCGGCAAAGTGCTATATTTTACTGGTAAATGCAGTGATTGGGAAAAGTAGCGCATCACAACGCCACAGAGAGCGCGGCAGAGCTGGGAGCCGTGCGCGGACGGTGCGTGAACGAACACCCGGGAGCAGCAAACTGAACAGGGCGCAGTGAGAAAAATGCGCCGCCAGTAGGTGCGCCGCAGGCTCAGCGTTAACGGAGCAGCGCTTTTACTTGAGCGCGTGAGCGACCGGACACTTCCGGTAATTCAGGTGGCACCGCGGACATTACAAGACAGCTTGTTCGCCCTGAACTTTCAGGGAGAAAAGCTGTCTTTTTCTTTTGTAAAATCGATAAGGAGAAAAACTATGGAACGCACTGAGATCGTTTCGCTGTACAAGAACACCCCCGCCGATGGTACGGTCGTCACCGTATGCGGCTGGGCAAAGAACATCCGCGACTCCAAGAACATCGGCTTCATCGCCCTGTCCGATGGCGGCTGCTTCAAGACCCTGCAGGTCGTGCTGGAAGCCGGCAAGCTGGCAAACTACGATGAGGTCGTCCACACCGGCCTGTACAGCAGCCTGCGTGTCGTGGGCCGCATCGTGCTGACCCCGCAGGCAAAGCAGCCCTTTGAGCTGAACGCTGATTCCGTCGAGATCCTGGGCGACTGCCCCGCCGACGAGTATCCGCTGCAGAAAAAGAAGATGAGCATGGAGTATCTGCGCACCATGCCCACCCTGCGCCCCCGCACCAACACCTTCAACGCCGCTTTCCGCGTCCGCAGCGTGGCCGCTTACGCCATCCACAAGTTCTTCCAGGAGAACGGCTTCGTCTACGCCCACTCTCCGCTGCTGACCGCTTCCGACTGTGAGGGCGCCGGCGAGATGTTCCGCGTCACCACCCTCGACCTCGACAACGTCCCCAAGAACGAAGACGGCACCGTCGATTACACCAAGGACTTCTTCGAGAAGCCCGTCAACCTGACCGTTTCCGGCCAGCTGGAAGCCGAGGCCATGGCAATGGCGTTCGGCAAGGTGTACACCTTTGGTCCCACCTTCCGCGCGGAGAAGAGCTTTACCACCCGCCACGCCGCCGAGTTCTGGATGATCGAGCCGGAGATGGCTTTCTGCGATTTGAACGGCTACATGGACACCGCCGAGGCCATGACCAAGTACGTTATCCGCTACGTTCTGGACAACTGCCCCGATGAGATGGCTTTCTTCAACCAGTTCATCGACAAGGGCCTCATCGAGCGCCTTGAGCTGGTGGCAAACAGCGAGTTTGGCCGCATCAGCTACACTGACGCCATCGAGATCCTGAAGAAGAACAACAAGAAGTTCCAGTTCCCCGTGGAGTGGGGTGTGGACATCCAGACCGAGCACGAGCGCTACCTGACCGAGGTGGTGTTCAAGAAGCCCGTCTTCGTCACCGACTACCCGAAGGAGATCAAGAGCTTCTACATGAAGCAGAACGCCGACGGCAAGACCGTCGCCGCAGCCGATATGCTGGTTCCCGGCATCGGCGAGCTCATCGGCGGCAGCCAGCGTGAGGAGGACTACGATAAGCTCGTGACCCGTATGGACGAGCTGGGTCTGGACAAGTCCAGCTACGACTGGTACCTGAACCTCCGCAAGTTCGGCGGCGTGGAGCACGCAGGCTATGGTCTGGGCTTCGAGCGCATGATCATGTACCTCACGGGCATCCAGAACATCCGTGACGTGCTGCCCTTCCCCCGCACGGCTTACGGCTTCTAATCAGTGAGTCAACCTCTCCGTCATTGCTTCGCAATGCCACCTCTCCTGACGAGGAGAGGCTTTGGCAGAACGGGAAACTTTTCCTTTTCGCCAGAGGCTCCCCTCGGTAGGGGAGCTGGCAAAGCCGCAGGCTTTGACTGAGAGGTTTTCTTTTATTTTCAACAAGGAGAGCAAAACAAGTGGAAAACATCGCCCCGGCATTGCTGGAATGGTTCTACAAGAACCAGCGCATCCTGCCTTTCCGCACCGACCCCAGCCCCTACCACGTCTGGCTCAGCGAGATCATGCTGCAGCAGACCCGCGTCTCGGCGGCGCTGCCCTATTATGAGCGCTTCCTCGCCGCCCTGCCGGACATTCCCGCGCTGGCGGCGTGCGAAGAAGAAAAGCTCCACAAGCTCTGGGAGGGGCTGGGCTACTACAGCCGGGTGCGCAACCTGCAAAAGGCCGCCCGCATCGTCTGTGAGCAGTACGGCGGGCAGCTGCCAGCCGACTACGACGCCCTCCGCGCTCTGCCCGGTATCGGGGACTACACAGCGGGAGCCGTCGCGTCCATCAGCTTCGGGCTGGCTGTCCCGGCGGTAGACGGAAATGTGCTGCGGGTGTTTTCCAGACTGTATAATGACCCTGGCATTATTACAGAACCGACGGTAAAACGAGCTTTTACGGCCCGGGTCATGGAGCATCAGCCCCCCGAGAAGGCGGGCGACTACAACCAGGCTCTGATGGAGCTGGGCGCACTGGTCTGTGTGCCGAACGGCGCACCGCTCTGTGAGCAGTGTCCGCTGGCCTCTCTGTGCGAAGCCCGCAGGGCCGGTACGGCGCTGGAACTGCCCCATAAGGCTGCGCCCAAAGCACGGCGCATCGAGCCGGTGACGGTAGTGCTGGCCGAAGACGCCGAAGGACGTTTCCTGTTGCAGCAGCGGCCCGAAAAAGGTCTGCTGGCCGGTCTGTGGCAGCCGCTTCTGTGGGAGGGCGAAGCCCTCAGCGCCGAAGAAGTCTGCGGCCGGCTGGAAGCGCTGGGCCTTGCCTGTGAGGGCATCGAACCTCTGCCGGCGGCAAAACATATTTTCAGCCACATTGAGTGGCGGATGAGCGGCTATTCTGTCTGCGTCGGCAGTGCGGAAGCTCCGGCGGGCTGTGTCTGGACCAGCCGCGAACAGCTGCAGAACGAATACACCCTGCCCGGCGCATTCAAGGCGTATAAGAAAAAGCTGGGACTCTGAAAAAAGCAAAATTTTGCCTTTTTGGTTGTAATTTTCGTGAAGTCCGGGTATAATAGTTTCAGAATAGACCGAGCCTGTGCCGCGGAACGACCGCTGAAAATAGCTGGACCGCTGGTTCGACCAAAAAGGAGTGTGCTGAACCTATGAAGAAATCCTGTCTGATCGCTGTTATCGCAACGCTGGCTGCTGTGGCTGGTGCGCTGGCTGCTGTGGCTGTTTATCTGCGCCGCCGTGAGAAGGAGCTGGACGAGTACGAGCGTCTGCTGTTCGGCGAGGATACCGCCGCCCCCGCTGAGGAAGAGCCTGCTGAGGCCGAAGACGAGGCTGCAGAAGAGGCTGCTCCCGCTGAGGATACTGCCGAATAACGCGGGCCGAAACAGAACAAAATGACGAAGGGCGCACCGGCAGTCTGTAACAGGGCTGTGCCGGTGCGCCTTTTTATACCCTCTCAGGCGCTTGCGCCCAAACTTTAGGAGGAGAGTACATATGAAGCGGCTTTTGTTATGGCTCATCGGCGTCGCGCTGGGCGTCGTGGTGCTGCTTGCGGCGGTGCTGGGCGTGAGCTATTCGTTCACCTCGGAGGGCGCGAAGCCTGCGCCTGAGGTGCAGTTCGCCGGGCAGGAGCTGGAGCCCAACGGCTGGTGCTGGCAGGTGCCGCTGCTGGGCGGGCAGGTGGATAAAGTCTTCGCCAGCCCCCGCACCCTCACGGTGCAGAAGCTTGGCGTCCTCTACGACGCCCACCCGGCCTTCGCTCTGCCCGAGTGGTACAGCTACGGCCCGCTGACCATCACCGACAGCGCGGGCAATGTGGTCTTCGAGGGGACTGCGGCCACCTACGACGATTTTTTGTTCCCGGCCAACGGCGACTATAAGGCCGAGCTGACCGTCTGGCGTCTGCCGGAAAATATGCTGGCCACCCAGTTCGAGGGCGGCAGCACCGGCGAGCTGCGGCAGGACGTCCGGCTCGAAAAGCCCGCGAAGCCCATCGGTTGGTATTATTACTCTTTCCGCTTTACGCTGCAGGCAAGCGCCGAGGTGGAGCTTTCCGCCGAACGGATGGAGCAGGGCGGCACGGTGGCCGCGGCTTTCACCGGCATGGTGGGTGAGACGGCCCCTACGGTGGAAACAGACCTCGGCAATGTGCAGGCTGTCCGTCTGGGCAGCGGGTGGCGCGCCTATATCCCGGCGGCCTACAATGCCGCTGCCGGTGCGCATGAAGTGACCTTTACCGTGGGCGGCGAGACGGTGGTGAAGAACATCACCGTCATCCCGAAGGACTTCGGCACGGTTGAAATCGAAGCCGAACCGGAAGCCTCCGAAGCTGCCAACACCGAGTTCCGCAACGCCGTCTGGCCCCTCTATGAGCAGCCAGCCCGCGAAAAGCTGTGGAGCGGCGGCTTCGCCTGCCCGGCGGAGAATTACATGACCCTCGTGGACTTCGGCCAGACCAAAGTCACCGGCGGCAAGCAGGGCAGCAAATCGAACTCCACGAAACTCTACACCATCCCGGGCGACCCCTGCCGCGCCCCGGCCAACGGCGTCGTGGTGCTGGCCCGGAACCTCGCCCTCACCGGCAACACCGTCGTCATCGACCACGGCTGCGGGATGCGCAGCTACCTCTACGGGCTGGATGCTCTCTCGGTGAGCGAGGGCCAGAGCGTGGAGCGCGGGCAGGCCGTGGGCGCATTGGGCGAAGACCTGACCATGGACTTCAAGCTCGGCAGCAAGAGCATCAATCCGTGGCTGCTCTTCCAGACCAGCGGCGGACTGTTCTGGAAAGAGAATGGGTGAGGTCGGCAAATCGGAATTTGAAAGGAGCGTTTTCAATGGCAAGCAAGAAAGTCGAAATGTATGCTAAAAAACGATATGAATTAGATGAAATCAAAAATAAAATCAAAGAAGAATTTGATAAACGTAAGTTCGAATTCAAAGACGAAATTATACGTGAATTGGGAGACACCAAAACACTACTATTAATTTTTGAAAACTTGTTTTTACGAACAGGAAGTTATGCCAGTTTAGTAATTATGTTATCCGAGTATCAGGGGTATCAGAGTGCAGATATTATTGCCACTGGTGGTAAAAAAGTTTTCTTTTCTTTTGGTGCAGAAAGTGACTTTGCAAAGTTTGGAGAAGATGCTTTGAAGAATTTAGGCTTTCAAGGAAAAGTTAGATAAATTCCAGTTTATCATAAAGAATCCAGATATAAAACGAGCAGAGCCTCTACCTTTCGGTGGAGGCTCTGCTCGTTTCATATCTGCGGTTTTGCTCAGGAAATGGCGTCCACGTCCCACTTCATCTGGACGGCGTCGGCGCCTTCCAGTGCGATGTGGAGCGCACCGGCGTTGTCGATGGCCTGCTCCGGCGTCCGTGCGCCGCACAGAACGTGCAGGCCGGGGATCATCCGGGCCGTCAGGGCGATGACCAGCTGCGCCTTGGTGCAGTGGTACTTCTCGCAGAGGTCAGACCAGCTGTCCAGCAGCCGGATGGCCTGCATCCGACGGGCGGGCTGGAAGCAGGGGTTCGTGTTCCGGGTGCTGCCCTCGGGGTAGGTGGTGTCCATGGTCACCTTGCCGGTGAGCAGGCCCTGCTCCAAGGGAGAATAAGCCTGAATGGACACGCCCAGCTCCTTGCAGGTGGGCAGCAGCTGCTTTTCGATGCGGCGGGTCAGCAGGCTGTACTTTTCCTGAATGACATCCAGCTGGCCGTATTTGCAGTAGCCGCGGATGAACTCAGCGGTGGTGTTGGACGCGCCGATGGCACGAATTTTTCCCTGCTCCTTGAGCTTCATCATGGCTTCGACGGTTTCTTCCAGCGGGAAGATGTTCAGGTCGGGCGTCTGCCAGTGGGTGTAGAGCACGTCCAGATGGTCGGTGCCGAGACGGCGCAGGCTGTCTTCCACGTCCTCGATGATGCTCTTGGCCGACAGGTCGCGGTAGGTCTGCACGCCGTCCACCACCTTGTGGAGAACGGGGCTTTCGTGCCGCCACTCGAGGCCGCACTTGGTGGAGAGGATGACCTTGTCCCGGTCGATGTGGCGCAAAGCTTCGCCCACCACCTCTTCGCTGTGGTAAAGGCCGTAGATGGGGGCGGTGTCTATCCAGGTGATGCCCTGCTCCACGGCAGTCTCGATGGCTTTTACCGACAGGGCGTCGTCGTTGTCGCCCCACCAGCTGCCGCCGCCGATGGCCCAGGTGCCAAGCCCCAGAAATGGTGCAGAGAGGCCGCTTTTGCCAATGTTACGTTTTTCCATAAATCGTTACCTTCTTTTCCGGCAGCGCCCCGCGAAGGGGGGTGTTGTCGCTGACTGGTATATATTGTTGCATTTTAGATTTATTCCAAAAAGAGCTGCCATGCAGGTCTTCTGCACAGCAGCTCTTGGGAACCTGTAACTTAAATATTGCCAAATTCGCTCAGCTTTAACGTCTCATTGTGCGTTTCAGCCCAGCGGATAGCCCAATCGGAGGTGAACAGGAGCAGGCGGTTGCCCTTCATGTCCTCGACGGCCTTGGTGTCGCTGGTGAGGTCGAGGTCACGCAGGACGTAGGTGTCGGGGTCGTTCTGGATCCAGCGCAGCTGCTCGAAGGGGAGCTGCTGCATCCGGATCTCGACGTTGTACTCGGTGTTCAGACGGTACTCCAGCACTTCCAGCTGCAGCACGCCGACGACGCCGACCACGACTTCTTCCATGCCGCCGCCCACTTCGCGGAAGATCTGGATAGCGCCCTCCTGAGCGATCTGCTCCATGCCTTTCACGAACTGCTTGCGCTTCATGGTGTCCTTCTGCTCGATGCGGGCAAAGTGCTCGGGAGAGAAGGTGGGGATGCCGGCGAACTCGACCTTCTTCTTGCCGGTACACAGGGTGTCGCCGATGGAGAAGATGCCCGGGTCGAACAGGCCGATGATGTCGCCTGCGTAGGCTTCATCGACGATGGCGCGATCCTGCGCCATCAGCTGGGTGCCGGTGGCCAGCTTGATGTTCTTGCCCTCCTGCACGTGGTAGGCTTCCATGCCGCGCTCGAACTTGCCCGAGCAGATGCGCATGAAGGCGATACGGTCGCGGTGGGCCTTGTTCATGTTGGCCTGAATTTTGAAGATGAAGGCAGAGAACTCATCGCGGCAGGGGTCAACGGCCTCGCCGGTCAGGCTGTCCACGCGGGCCAGCGGGGTGGGGGTGAGGCGGAGGAAGTTCTCGAGGAAGGGCTCGACGCCGAAGTTGGTCAGCGCAGAGCCGAAGAACACGGGGCTCAGCTCGCCGCGCAGCACGCGGTCGAGGTCAAATTCCTCGGCAGCACCGTCCAGAAGCTCAATTTCGTCCACCAGCTGCTGGTGCAGGTAGGGGGTCAGCAGTTCGTCCAGTGCGGCATCGCCCAGCTCAGCCTCGGTTTCCTCGACCTTCTTGACGCCGTTGGCGCGGCCGTCGCTGGAGAAAGCAAGCACTTTGCGGGTGTTGCGGTCGAACACGCCCTTGAACTCCTTGCCGCAGCCGATGGGCCAGTTCATGGGGTAGGTCTTGATGCCCAGAATTTCTTCGATGTTCTCCATCAGCTCGAAGGGGTCGCGGGCCTCGCGGTCCATCTTGTTGATGAAGGTGAAGATGGGGATATGGCGCAGGGTGCAGACCTTGAACAGCTTGATGGTCTGGGCCTCGACGCCCTTTGCGGCGTCGATGACCATGACAGCCGAGTCGGCTGCCATCAGGGTGCGGTAGGTGTCCTCCGAAAAGTCCTGATGGCCCGGGGTATCCAGAATGTTCACGCACTTGCCTGCGTAGTTGAACTGCAGCACAGAGGAAGTGACGGAGATGCCGCGCTGCTTCTCGATGTCCATCCAGTCGGACACGGCGTGCTTTGCGCTCTGCTTGCCCTTGACAGAGCCTGCCTGATTGATGGCTCCGCCGTACAGCAGCAGCTTTTCGGTCAGCGTCGTTTTGCCGGCGTCGGGGTGGCTGATGATAGCAAACGTCCGGCGGCGCTCGATTTCTTCACGATTTGTCATAAAAGTTTCGTTCTCCTGAGATGCGGCCCCGCGAAGGGCCGGGTGGATGTATCAGCAAACAATAGGGTCTGTTTACATGGGAAACTCTCCTATAAAATTACATACAACGCTTATTTTAACAGAAAATCCACATGGATGCAAGAGTTTTTGCTATTTTTTCAGAACAAGGCAGGGCAGGGGCGCGGTGTCGGCCCAGTTGGCAAAATCGCACACCAGTACGGTATATTTTTCCAGCGGGAGAGCCCGCAGCCAGCCGAGGATGCTCTGCTTTTCGTCCGTGCCGATGACGCGCCCGCTGTAGAGGATGGCGCTGAGCACGCCGCCGACGCGCAGCGCCGCGAGGGCGGCTTCCAGCGCAGGGATGCTGCTGTCTGCTGTGGAGAAGACGCTGTGGTCGGCCCCGGGCAGCCAGCCGAAGTTGAACATCACGATGTCCGCCGTGCCGGGCCGGACATACTGTAAGAGGTTCGCGTGGCTGTCGCAGATAAGCTCTGCCGTGAGGCCCTGCTTTTTGAGCCGGGCGCGGGTGGAAGTGATGGCCTCGGGCTGGATGTCGAAGCCCAGCACCCGGCCTTCCGGGCCGGCAAGGCGGCAGAGGAACGCCGTGTCGCCGCCGTTGCCGCAGGTGGCGTCGATGCAGAGCTTCGGGTGGGGGAGATGGGCGGCAAGATAGTCCTGCACGAAGCGCACCGCCGTCAAATCGGGGGTGCGGCGGCGGACGAGCCGCCCATCCTCAGGCGCAAAGCCGAATTTCTGCCAGAACAGCCCTTCGCCCTCGTCGGCGGGCAGGGGCGCGGTGAACACCGTCGCGGCCTCCCGGTCATAACCGCCGAACCGGCGCAATATCTCTTTTAACAGGTAGGAGCCGTAGCCCTTCCGCCGCCACTGGGGCAGGACGGACAGGGCCGTGATGTCCGCGCCTTTTGGGGTGGGCGTGACGTCGCACTGGCCGATGACGTCGGCCTCTTTATAAAGGGCAAAGCCCGTTTGAGTGGCGCTGATTTTCATAGAAACTCCTTAGGACTTGGAAGCTGTTTCCATAACCATTGCACACCGTCTGAACGGCTTTTTTGACCGCATTCTGCGTTGCTTTCCCTTGCAATCCGTCAGGATTGCTGCGGAAAATCGCCTTGCCTGCGGGCAAAAAATCTCGTTTATCCGGCGCACTCTGGCTATGGAAACAACTTCTGATTTCACACATTCTTCACTGGGGAAACGATTGATTTTCACAATTAGCAGATAGAATAAAACCGTGCCAGAGAGGAGCGAAAAAGCTCTTCCCCCGACCATATCCCTTAGAAAGGAAGTAATCACGATGGATGAAAACAAATGGGAATATGACTATTCCTCTTCCAATAATCCTGCCGGTGATACCGGCTACCCCAATGTGGGTTCCAGCGGCATGAACACCGCAAACACTGCTTCTACCTTCAGCGAGAGCACCCAGCCTTCCGGCGGCGCAACGCCGCCCCCCGCAGGCCCGCAGAACACAGCCCCTGCTGCGCCGAAGAAGCCTAAGAAGAATGCAGGCAAGGCTGTAAAGAGCATCGTCGCTCTGGTGCTGGCCGCAGCCATGGGCTTTATGGGCGGCTTTGTGGGCGCACGCTTCGGCGGCAATAACAAAGTCATCATCCAGCAGGTGGAGCGGTCTAGCAGCTCTTCGGCAGACTCTGAGAGCGCGGCCGAAGGCACGACTGTTTCCAGCGGCATGACCACCGCACAGGTGGCCAAGACCGTCAGCCCCAGCGTCGTGGTCATCACCACCGAGCAGGTGGTCTACTCCCAGTGGTCCTGGTACGGCCAGAGCCAGGTGGAGAGCGGCGCCGGCAGCGGCGTCATCATCAGCTCGGATGGCTACATCCTCACCTGTGACCATGTCGTGAGCGGCGCGTCCAACATCACCGTCACCATCGGCGACAAGGACTACACCGCCACCGTCGTGGGCGAGGATTCCACCAGCGACATCGCCGTCATCAAGGTCGATGCCGACGGCCTGACCCCCGCCATCGTGGGCGACAGCGACAAGCTGGCCGTGGGCGACAACGTGCTGGCCGTGGGCAACCCGCTGGGTGAGCTGGGCGGCACCGTCACCAGCGGCATCGTCAGCGCCCTGAACCGCAGCGTCTCCATCCAGAGCTCCAGCTCTGTCAACACCATGTCCCTCATTCAGATGGATGCTTCTGTCAGCCCCGGCAACTCCGGCGGCGGCCTGTTCAACATGAACGGCGAGCTGATCGGCATCGTCAACGCAAAGTCTTCCAGCTCTGACGCTGAGGGTCTGGGCTTCGCCATCCCCATCAACGACGCCATCAAGGTGGCGCAGGACCTGCTGGAGAACGGCTACGTCACGGGTCGTCCCTACATGGGCATCACCTATCTGGCTGTCAACGACGCACAGACGGCGGCACAGTTGGGCGTCAACGCCTACGGCATCTACGTCGTGGACGTCGTGTCCGGCGGCCCTGCCGATAAGGCGGGCCTCAAGGCCGGCGACCGCATCGTCAGCATCGACAACACCGAGGTAGCCCAGAAGACCGACCTTGGCACCCTGATGCAGGAGCACTCTGCCGGTGATACCCTGTCCATCACCGTCGCCCGCGACGGTCAGATGCAGACTGTCAGCCTGACGCTGGGCGAAAAGAACGCCTCCAACAGCGGCAATGGCACCAACGGCGCATCTCGTCAGGAGAAGTCTGCCGAGTCTGCACCTCAGCAGAACCCGCAGGGCTAAATCAGGACATGATTGGGTGGCTCGCCGCGTAAAGCGGCGGGCCGCTTTTTTTTATACCTGGCCGAAAATCGTTGCACTGTATGGCAGCAGTGTCACTTCGCCGCCGCAGACCCGGCTGGGGCCTTTCCAGAGCGCAGACGATACGCCGTCGCTCAGCAATTTCCACTGGCCGTCGGGCAGATGGACCCGTTTTTCTTCTTCCGTGGGATTGTAAAAGACGCAGAGCGCCCGCCATGCCGCGCCGTCGCCGGGTGCGGCGGGCAAAGTCCAGCCCACGAGGGGCTGTTCCAGCGAGAAAAACTTGATAGCCGCCGGGCTGGCCGCATCCGAGGCGCTCAGGCGGGGGAACTGCGCCCGCAGGCCCAGCAGGCCCCGGTAATAGTCCACCAGTCCGTGGAACTGTGCGGCCCGCTTCCAGTCCAGACGGTTGAGGGAGGGCGAAGAGCGGTAGGTGTTGCCCTGACCTTTTTTGGTGCGGGCGAACTCCTCGCCGGCCTGCATGAAGGGCATCCCCATGCAGGTGAGATAGATGCCCGCCGCCAGCCGGTTCTGGGCCAGCGCCGCCGAGTCGGCGGCAGTGTACTCGGGACGGGCGTACCGGACGAGCATCAGCTTATCCCAGAGAGTGAAATTGTCGTGGGCGGACACATAGCTGACGATTTGGGAGGGCGAATGGGCGGGCAGTTTGTCGCTGCGGCACCACGCGGCCACGGCCCCGCCGATGTCCCAGAAGCTGCCCGGTTTGCCCTCGACGTAACCCGGCTCTCGGGCGTCAAAACAGCCGCCCTTGATGACGTCGCGGGTGTTGTCGCAGAAGACGCCGATGCGCTCGGACAGCATGGCGAGGTTCGCCTTGTTGGCCTCGTACCGGTGGAGCTGGCTCCCGCCGCCCTGCCATGGCTCACCGTACATCAGGATGCTTCTGCCGCCCGGAAGAGCGTCCAGCGCGGCCCGCAGTTCGTTCATGGTGTCCACGTCATAGAGGCCCATGAGGTCGAAGCGGAAGCCGTCGATGTGATATTCCTGCGCCCAGTAGAGCACCGAGTCGATGAGGTATTTCCGGGCCATGGGCCGCTCACTGGCAAACTCGTTGCCGCAGCCGCTGCCGTTGGAGAAGCTGCCGTCCGGGTTCTGCCGGAAGAAATAATAAGGCACCGTGCTGTTCAGCGGGTTCTCGCTGCGGTACATATGATTGTACACCACGTCCATGATGACGCCGATGCCCGCCGCGTGGAGGGCGGCTATCATCTCCTTGCACTCCCGCACCCGGACTTCGCCTTTCGTGGGGTCGGTGGAGTAGCTGCCCTCGGGGACGTTGTAGTTGGTGGGGTCGTAGCCCCAGTTGTACTGCCGGGTGAGGGGGCGGCTCTCGTCCACACTGCCGAAGTCGAAGATGGGCATCAGCTGCACATAGCCCACTCCCAGCCGCTTGAGGTAGTCGAGGCAGGTGGGGAAGGTGCCGGCGGAAGAAAGGGTGGTTCCCTTCTGGGTAAAGGCCATGAATTTGCCCCGCCATGCATTCCGAACGCCGCAGGCCGGGTCTTGCGAGAAGTCACGGACGCTGACCTCCCACACCGTCCGGCGGGAGGCTGGGACGATGACCCGGTGGTCGTGGTTCCAGTCGGGCGGGTCGATGCGGGGCGCGTCTAAAATCATGCTCCGCAGGCCGTTGACGCCTGCCGTCCGGGCGTAGGGGTCGCCCGTCTCGTATGCTGTGCCGTCCACCTCGACGGTAAAGGTATAGTAATGTCCGTGCTGGTCGCCGGGCAGATAGACCGACCAGACGCCCTGCCCGTGCTGTTCCAGCGGCAGGGTCCCCATGCAGGCCCCGCCGTCGCCCCGGCGGTAGAGATTGACTGATACCTTCTGCGCCGTGGGCGCCCAGAGCCGGAGCCGGGTGCCGGAGGGGTTATATTCCGGCCCCAGAGGGCCGCTGTAGTTTGTCTGCCGTGCAAAGGCGCTGCTCTCGAACAGCGTTTTCCACTCTGCGGGCGTTTTCATTTCGTTCCATTCCCTTCGCATATCAAATCAATATAAAATTAGTGTACCCGCCTGCCCGTGGATTTTCAAGACTTTTCTTGCAAAAGGGGGCAAAGTACACTATACTGGGAAAAAACGCAGGACGGAGGCAGGCAGATGGCATACACCGACGATTGGGAGAACTTGATGAACGGAGTGTTCGGCCCGGGAGGAAAACTACACTTTGATACGCAGAAAACGCCGCCGGAAAAGCCCGGTCTGCCCGATATGAACGCAGCCCTGCTCGAGCAGCAGAAAAAGCTGGACGAAATGCTGAAAAAACAGAACGCCGAGCTGCGCAGAGACACCACACAGGAGGCGCTGGCCCAGAGCCGGAAGATGCTTGAGGATATGGAGGCCGACGGCCTGCTGGCCAAAGGAACCACCGAAGCCAAACAGGAGCATCTGGGCAGCTTCGAAGGGCTGGCCGCTGAGGTGAAAAAGACAGTGCTGGGGCAGGACGCCTTCGTAGACGGCGTCGTGCGGGCGATGCGCCGGCCTTTCGTGCTGGGGACGGAGGCCCCCACGGCCCGGAACGTCATCCTGCTCTGCGGTGCGCCCGGCACGGGGCGGCATTTCACTCTGACGGAGACGGCCCGCTGCATGGCCGTCCGGGGTCTTTTGCAGAGCGATAAGCTGGCCGTTATGGATCTGGCGCTTTACCCCAACTCGGGGGCCGAAAAGCTCTTTTTGCAGGATCTGTACGCCGCCCTCCATGCGCCGGGCGAGATCCTGGTCTTTGAGCACTACGAGAGCTGCTACCCGGGCTTTTTGAAGACGCTGGCAGACCTCGCCGTCAAGGGCAGTGCGCCCCTGTCCAGCCGGTATCTTGTCAACAAGGAGGGCATCCTCGTGGACGCCGGAACGGCGCTTGCCCCCGGGGCTGTGAGCCGCATCACCCCCTGCGGCAAGTACCTCGTCTTCTTCTCCCAGAAGGGCCGGGAGGCGCTGGCTGACAAGTTCGGTGCGGCCTTCGTCTCGGCGCTGGGCGATGTCTGTGAGACCAGCGCCTTTGCGCGGGAAGCCCTCGCCGCGCTGGCCGCCCAGCAGCTCAACGCGCTGGCCGCAAAAGTGAAGACCCGCCTCGGCCTGACCCTGTCGGCGGGCGCGGATGTGCGGGACTATGTGGCGGCCCAGTGCAGCCCGAAGCAGGGTGCGGCGGGGCTTTCGGCCTGCTGCGATAAGATATTCCGCGCTCTGAGCGAATACTGTCTGCAAACAGATGCCACGCTTACCGGAACGATTACACTGACTGCCCGGGAGGACGGCCTGGACTTTGCCCTCAACGACGCCGGACCCCAGAAGCTCTTCGACCTGCTGCCCGCCGCCTATACCGGCGCAGTGGAAGAAATCAGGAAAGAGCTGAACGACCTCGTGGGTCTTGCACCGGTGAAGGAATACGTCTTCGGTCTTGCCGATAACATTCAGGTGCAGCAGCGCCGTGCGGCGGCGGGCCTCAAGACCGCCAGCCTCTCGATGCACATGATCTTCACCGGCAACCCCGGCACCGGCAAGACCACCATCGCCCGGCTCGTGGCAAAGTACCTCAAGGTCATCGGCGCCCTCAAGGGCGGGCAGCTGGTGGAGGTGAGCCGGGGAGACCTCGTGGGCCGCTACACCGGCCACACCGCCCCCCTGACCAACAGCGTCATTCAGAGCGCGCTGGGCGGCGTCCTTTTCATCGACGAGGCCTACAGCCTCTACCGGGGCGAGCAGGACAGCTTCGGCCTTGAGGCCATCGACACGCTGGTGAAGGGGATGGAAGACCACCGCGACGAGCTGGTGGTCATCCTTGCGGGCTACACCAGGGAGATGGAGACGTTCCTGACCGCCAACAGCGGCCTTGCCAGCCGCTTCCCGAACAAGATAGAGTTCCCGGACTACACCGCCGATGAGCTGCTGGACATCACGAATGTGCTGGCGAGGGGCAAGGGCTACAGGCTGGCCGAGAGCTGCACGGAACCGCTGCGGGGCTACTACGAGCGCCGCCAGGCAGAGGATGCCCGCACGGCGGGCAACGGACGTCTCGCCCGCAACACGCTGGAAAAGGCCATCTTCAACCAGAGCCGCCGCCTCGTGGCAGAGCCTGCGGCGGAGCTGGATGTCATCCTGCCCAGTGATCTGGAGCTTTGATGATAAAAACAAACGCTGGCACGAAATGTAGATGTCCATAAAACAGCATCAATCCCGGCAGTAATGTCTGCCGGGATTGTTCTTGACGTACATTGAAGCCATATGATATGATTAAACAGACTGATAAACTTGAGTTTATTTGATTAAGGAGAATTGAAAATAATGTTGGAATTAAAAAGATTGTCAGTTGATGATGGCTTAGATATTTACACAATGCTGCAAGAGATCCCTGCTGAAGAAAATGGATTAATTAACAAAGCCAACGGATTAACATTTGATGAGTATAAAGAATGGCTGATTGTAAAACAGAGGGATTCTGAGCAAGAAGGGATTGTAGATGGTTGGAAAGTGCCTTCTACAACTTTTTGGCTATATGCTGATGGTATTCCGGTTGGATTTGGTTCTGTCAGACATTTTTTGACTGAGGCACTGAGAAAAGCAGGAGGAAATATCGGGTACGGAATTGCACCAGCGTTTCGTGGAAAAGGATATGGAAAAGAACTGCTGAGATTATTGCTTAATGAAGCGAAAGAAATGGGAATAGATAAAGTGTTAGTAACCATTCTTTTAGATAACATAGCATCTCAAGCTGTGGCAATAGCAAACGGAGGTGTTGTTACTGAAAGAACTGACGAGAGAGTTTTCATTTGGATTGATACTAAGAAATAAAAAGGAAAATCAATTCCAATTTGTCAAACAGTAAGGGCGCACTTCTATACACTATTCGGTGTAGTGCGGTAATGTGCGATTTTGCACCGCATCCAAGCCTCCCGCGTCAGAGGGAGCCATGGATATTCCAGCCCTAACATAAAAAAAGAATCCGACCTTTGATTGCAGCCATAGGTCGGATTCACTTTTTTATGAGCAACCAGCTAAGGTGCCAGCGTTTGTTTTTTACAGATTTTCCATCCGCAGCAGGTAGTAAAGCACTTCGATAAGGACGTTCGGCGAGAGCAGCGATGCCGCATGGCTGCCCTCGATGAGCCGCTGTTCGCGGTTGGAAGCCGTCATCACATAGTCGGCCAGCTGGGCCAGCGGGCCGTGGCTGTCACAGGTGATGACCAGCACCGGTACATCCCGCCCTTTGGCGACAGCGGACACCTCTTCCAGCCTGGCGCTCTGCCCGGAGGCCGAGAGCACGATGAGGATGTCTTTGGGTGTCAGCGTCTGAGCAAAGGCAAGGTTCTTCTCGTGGACTGCGCTGGAAACGCACCGCTTGCCCAGGTGGCTGAACCGGATGGAGGCATCGAAGGCCACCGGCAGGCCGCCGCCCTCAGAGACCACCTCCATGACCTCGCAGCTGCGCAGCAGAGAGAGTATCTGCCGCAGCTGGCGGGTATCAATGGCCTGAATGGTGGCCCGCAGCTCCTCTTCGCGGTTTGCCAGAATGTTCAGAAGTGCCTGATGCAGCTCGTCCTGCCCTTCGTCCCGCATACGCTGGGCTTCCTGCTGCTCCATGGCGTCCCGTGCCAGCGCCAGCTGGAATTTGCGGTAGTTCTCGAATCCCAGTTTGTGGCACAGCCGGGTGATGGTGGCCTCGGACGAACAGCTCAGCCGGGCCAGTTCTGCTGACGTACACATCGACGCCCGCTTTACATCTGCAAGGATGCAGTCCGCAATGCGCCTCTCGGCGCTGTAAAGCTGGATGCCGGAACATAGCAGCGTTACTACGCTTCCGGGGGCTTCGCACATAAGTGATCCCTCCTCGCATTATGCGCAAGACACAATTTCTTCTTGAGTTCTACTTGAGATTGTAGCAGTTTGAACGAAGAAAATCAATTCAAATTCCCATAAATTTTCATGGTTGACGGAAATTGACTTTTTCTGCCGATTTTTGTATCCTGCACAGTTTTGCCGCAGGAAGCGCAAAAAATGCCCCTCCGCGGAGTGCGGAGAGGCATCGGGAACCAAATATTCAGCGCAGCTTAGTGCAGAAAGACGTTTCAGCAGCCTTCCTTCTCAGCCAGCTTGCGGCCCATCAGCACGCCCATGACGGAGGCCATCATCAGGCCACGGGTCCAGCCGGAAGAGTCGCCGAGGCAGTGCAGGCCCTTGATGTTGGTGTCGAGGTTCGAGTCCATCTTGACCTTGTTGGAGTAGAACTTCAGCTCAGGGCTGTACAGCAGGGTCTCGTTGGCGGCGAAGCCGGGGACGACCATATCCAGCATCTTGATGAACTCGATGATGTTGGTCATGGCGCGGTAGGGCATGGCGGCGGTGATGTCGCCGGCCACAGCGTCCTTCAGGGTGGGCTTGACGTTGGACTGGGCCAGCTCCTTCGCCCAGGTGCGCTTGCCGTCGAGGATGTCGCCGTAGCGCTGCACCATGATGTGGCCTGCGCCCAGCATATTGGTCAGCTCGCCCACCTTCTGGGCGTAGGCGATGGGCTGGTTGAAGGGCTCGGTGAAGTTGTGGGAGACGAGGATGGCGAGGTTGGTGTTCTCGCTCTTCTTCTCCTTGAAGCTGTGGCCATTGACCACGGCCAGGTCGTTGTCGTAGTTCTCCTGTGCCACGAAGCCGCCGGGGTTCTGGCAGAAGGTGCGGACCTTGTTCTTCCAGGGCTTCGGATAGCCGATGAGCTTGGACTCATACAGCACCTTGTTCACCTTTTCCATGACCTCGTTGCGGCACTCGACGCGGACACCGATGTCCACGGTGCCAGGCTTGTGGGCGATATGGTGCTCTGCACAAATTTTCTCAAGCCAGTCTGCGCCGCGGCGGCCGGTGCCGATGACCACGGTGTCGCCGTAGACGGCGCGGGGCTCTCCGTCGCCCTGACGCAGCAGCACGCCCTTGCACTCCTCGTCTTCGAGGATGATGTTCTCGCACTCGGTGGAGAAGAGCATCTCCACGCCGTTGTCAGCCAGATAGTTCTGGATGGCGAGATAGAGCTGCTGTGCCTTCTCGGTGCCGAGGTGGCGGATGGGGCAGTCCACCAGCTTCAGACCGGCGTGGATGGCGTTCTTGCGGATCTCCTTGATGTCCTCGCCGGTGTAGATGCCCTCCACATGGGGGTCAGCGCCGAACTCGAGGTAGATCTTGTCGGTGTAGTCGATGAGCTCCTGTGCAAACTCTTCGCCGATGAGGCTGGGCAGGTCGCCGCCGACCTCATAGGAGAGGCTCAGCTTGCCGTCGGAGAAGGCGCCTGCACCGGAGAAGCCGGTGGTGATGGCGCAGGTGGGGCGGCAGTTGACGCAGTGGCCGATCTCGGCCTTGGGGCAGTGGCGCTTTTCCACCGGCTTACCTTTTTCCACCAGCAGGATGTGCTTCTTGCTGCCGCGGCGCAGCAGCTCCACAGCGGTGAAGATGCCGGCAGGGCCGGCACCAACGATGATGAGATCGTACTTTTCCATAACTCTTTTTATCCTTTATGTTGAATTGATAAAACCTCTCAGTCTCGCTAACGCTCGACAAGGCCGGGTTGCGGCACCCAGCATCCGCTGCGCATTGCGCGCGTCTTGCTGGCCGCTGCCCCAACAACGACTCCCTGTTTCCGCCACTGGCGGCGGTCGTCGTTGTTGCCCCTACCGAGGGGAGCCTTTGGCAAAGAGGTCAGTCTTACGATGTTTTACGAGAAGCGCAGAGGAACGCCAGGGCCTCTCGGAGAGGTGGCATCGCGCAGCGATGACGGAGAGGTTATTCCTCCTCCTGCTCCACCTCGGCGCTCTCATCCACATAGTCGAGCTCCACAGCGGTGGACTCCACATCTGCGTGGGAGACATCCGGGGCGATGACGCCGTCGCCGTTCAGATCTTGGCCGGTAATGGCTTCCAGCATGGACTGGGTCTCCGGATGCAGCTTTATAAAGCGCCGGACGGCCAGCATGGTGTACAGGGCGCTCAGCAGGTTCAGTGCGCCTTCCAGAATGAGGATGAGGCCGATGGCCATCACCAGCGTCTCCATGGTGCCGAAGGGGTCCACCACCATCACGATGCCCAGCACGACGCTGAGCACGGCCAGCAGCAGAAAAACCTTCCAGCTCGAATACTCGCACCGGCGCAGCTCGAGAGCGTTCTGGATGCGGCCCAGACTGTCAAAGATGACGAACAGGCCAAACACGATGGGCAGCACCCGCACCACCACATCGCTGCGGATGATGAGGAATGCGCCCAGCGCCAGACAGACAAGCCCCGAGATGAGGGTGAGCTGGCTCTGGAACACGCCGCGCTCTACGACAAAATACCGCACCAGCTGCACTGCCGCGCAGGCCAGCACCACGCCGCCCAGCGCGTAGCAGACCACGTTGAGGGCCGTGCCAGGCACCATCAGCAGGAAGATGCCCAGCGCCAGATAGAGCAGGCTCATGAGGATAAGGTTCCACTTCAGCTTTTTTGCCATAGAGTTCACGTTCCTTTCAGGTTATACAGCTGCGTCCTGCTTTTCGGAGAGCGGGACGATGACGGTATGGTTGATGCGGGCCATGAAAACGAGGCTCAGCGCAAGGCTGACCACCTCCGCGATGATGAAGGCCCACCAGACCATGTTCACCTCGCCGGTGCGGCTCAGCAGCCATGCAGCGGGGATGAGCACCACCAGCTGACGGCAGATGGAGACGGTCAGGCTGAACACGCCGTTGCCCAGCGCCTGGAACACCGAGCTCAGCACGATGCCGGCACCCGCCAGCAGGAAGTGGGGGCAGATGATGCGCAGCGCCGGGACGCCGATGGCCAGCATGGCGTCGCTGGCGGCAAAGAGGCCCAGCAGCTTATCCGGCAGGAACTGGAAGATGCAGAAGCCAACCAGCATGATGCACTCGGCGTAGAAGACTGAGAGGCGGATGGTCTTTTTGACCCGCTCCGGCTTCCGTGCGCCGTAGTTGTAGCTGATGATGGGGACCATGCCGTTGTTCATACCGAAGATGGGCATGAACACGAAGCTCTGCAGCTTGAAGTAAACGCCGAAGACGGCGACAGCCGTGGCCGAGAAGGCCATCAGGATCTGGTTCATGAAGAAGGTCATCACGCTGCCCACGCACTGCATGGCGATGCTGGGCAGGCCGACGGTGTAGATGCGGCCGATGGCCTTTGCGCTGGGCCGGAAGCCCCGGAAGCTGATCTGGATGTCGGGGTTCTTATTGAGGTTGAAGTACAGCGTCATGCCCGCGCCGCAGAACTGGCCGATGACGGTGGCCGCGGCAGCGCCGGTGGTGCCGGACAGGGCCTCGCCGCAGTAGCCGAAGATGAAGATGGGGTCGAGAACGATGTTCACGACAGCGCCCACCAGCTGGCTTATCATGCTCAGATGGGTGCGGCCGGTGGCGGCCAGCAGTTTTTCGCCCATGGTCTGGGTAAAGAGACCGAGGCTGAGCACGCAGCAGAGCTGCAGATACTGGATGCCCTGCCGGGCGATGTCCATGTCCGAAGTCTGTGCGTAGAAGTAGGGTTTCATGCAGGTGAGGCCGATGACGAGGAAGACGGCGTAGCTGCACAGGGACAGGAAGATGCCGTTCTCGGCGGTCTTATTGGCCCGTTCCTGGTTCTTTTCGCCGAGGCTCTTGGACAGCAGGGCGTTGACGCCCACGCCGGTGCCGACGCCCACGGCGATCATGACGTTCTGCAAAGAGAACGCCAGCGAAACGGCGGTCAGAGCGCTCTCGCTGACGTGGGACACGAAAATCGAGTCCACCACGTTGTAGAGGGCCTGCACCAGCATGGATACCATCATCGGCACGCTGAGCTTGATGAGCAGAGGGTTGATGTCCATGGTACCCATGATGTTTTCCCGCTCACCGGCGGGAGAGGATAAGGACTGCTTGTTTTCCACGATTTCTCCTTTTGATGTTGATGACTTGGGGATGCAAAGTTCTTCTATGCCGCAAACGTGGGCAGAGCGCAAAAGCACCCCACCCACGCAGCATCATTATTTATTTTGCCCCTTCCGGGGCGGCGGGCATCAGCCCTCCATGGCCTTCTCCTTGGCCTCTGCGGCGGCAAGGATCATCTGCACACAGGCGTCATGGCCCAGTGCAGCGTTGATGGCAAGGTCATAGTTGTGGGCGTCGCCCCAGCGGTTCTGGGTGTAGTAGTTGTAGTAGGAAGCACGGTTGCGGTCGGTCTTGTCGATCTCGTCCTTGATGCCCTTTTCGTCCTTGGCCTGCAGCATGTTGTTCTCCTTGCCGTAAGCCAGACGCCACTCCTTGGGGGCGTAGACGAAGACGCGCAGCACGTCCTTGCGGTCGCGCAGGACGTAGTCGCCGCAGCGGCCCACGATGACGCAGGGGCCTTCGTCGGCCAGCTGCTTGATGATGCGGCTCTGCAGGATGAAGACCTGATCGCCCAGCGGAAGGTCATTGCCCATCGTATACAGGCTGTACAGCAGGCTGTGGGTGTGCCGCTTTTCGCTGGCGGCCACGGCCTCCTCGGACAGTCCGGAATTCTTGGCGGCCATCGTGATCAGTTCCTTGTCGTAGAGCTTGATGCCCAGTGCGCGTGCCACGTCCTTGGCGATGTAGCGTCCGCCGGTGCAGTACTCGCGGCCCAAAGTGATGATCGTCTTTGCCATAATATGTTCCTCCCATGTTGATGATTTATCCCAAAAAGCTCTTGGCTGTGCTGTCTCTCAGGAGACAGAAGGCTCGGTGCTTTGGTTTGCTTCCGATAGCGGCAGCGCGGGCGGCGGAGGGGCTGGCAGACGGACCTCTGCAAACTGCATGGTGCCGGTCTGATCCACGATGTAAACGCTGCACCGCCCGCCTGCGTCGGTCTGCTCGGGCGGGAAGCGGAAGCCGCCTGTCCGTGTCCGCTCCATCCGCCGGAAGGTGCGGTGGGCTGTGGTGGCGTGGGCTACTCCGTCGTGAGGGCTGCAGGCCGCCCAGCCGGAAAATTCTGCCGGGAGCAGCTGCCGCTGGCCCTTCTGGGCCAGATACCAGCAGTCATCCTCGGCGCTGTACACAAAGTCGCAGGAGACCCGCCGGGGGCGGTTGGCCTCGGTGTTCCGGGGCTTGGGGCGGAGGGCGATGGCCCGCCCGGTGAAGTAGCGGGCAAAATCCGTCACCGCCATCGTGCAGTTCACGGCTCCGTCGCTGTCGGCGGTGGGGTCGTTGAGCAGGACAAAATCGGCGAGGACCGCGTCGTCGTGGCCGAAGCCCCGCAGACCCATCCAGACCCCGATGGGGTCCCGCTGGCCCCGGATGCGGCGCTCGATGCGCACGGCCACGGAACAGCCGTCGTGTATCTGCTCCCGCAGGTCCTGCAGGTCCATCCACGCCTGCCAGCAGGGAAAACCGCAGCAGCCCGCTGCCGCGGCGGCAAAAGCGCCGTTGCTGGTGCTGCCGGTGGTCTTGTCCTCCATGACGTAGGCCACCTCTTCGGGCAGGATGTCCTCGCCCCAGCGGTTCATCAGGGCCGCCATCACCAGCGGCAGGTCCATGTCCCGGCCAAAGCTGGGGTCATGGGCCGAGAGGCAGTATTCCGGTAAGTACAGGCGGCGGTTGATGGGGTGGCCGCTCTGCTTATCCCACGCAAGGGGGCGGACCGCCGCCGCCAGCAGCCGGAGCGCCGGGGTGACTTTATCGTCGTTGGTCGAAAGATTGACCTGAAGCTGGACGCCGGTGCCGCCGCCGGGCAGCGCCACCGTCACGGTGTCGCCCATCAGGAAGATGAGGCCGTCGTCGCTGTGGGTGCTGATGCTGGCCCGGGGGTAATCCGGCGCCCACTTGCCAAAGCTCATCCAGCCCGTCCAGCTGCCGCCTGCGTAGACGCGGCAGCGCACCTCCACCATCGTGTTCTGGGGCGCGTGGGCGTTCCAGCTGACGTTCAGGTTGCAGAAGGCCGGCATGGCGAACTCGGGCGTCGTGTAGCTGCCGTATTGCAGGTACCGCCCGGCCACGCTGTCCAGCACGACGCTGCCGTTGTCCAGCGCTACATTATCGAGCTGTCCGCGGGAAAATGTCTCCGTGCCCTGCAGCACCAGATTGTTCCGCTGTTCCATTGCACGCATCCCCTTTCCGCGTCGGTGTGTCGTTTATTCCTCGTCGTCGCTGCGCTCCTCGGCCATCTCGGCTTCATACTCGGCGTCGTGGAGCTTGCGGATGTTCTCCTCGATGTGGAACACCCGGTCGAGGTCGCCGTAGACGATCTGGCTGGTGATCTCCACCTGGAACCAGAAGCCGAACACCAGCATGAGCAGCAGGCCCAGCGGCATACAGAGGATGACGAGGCCCCAGAACAGTACCGTCACGAGAGACGCAGCCAGTGCGTGGGGCAGGAAAGCGATCATGCAGTTGACGCTGTTCTTGAGCGTCTGGCCGAGAGGCTGGTCCAGCAGGACCACCTGGGGCCACATGTAGGAGAACAGCATGTGGAAGATGACGAGGTTGAGCACCGTGGCCACCCACATGCCTACGCCGACGTTGGTGCCGTGGTAGAGCAGGTTGAAGCAGAAGTACACGAGGAAGATCTGCACCGTGACCACGACGCAGTAGAGCACGCCCGGCAGGATGCTGGCTTTGAAGTTCTGCTTGAAAGCCTTGCGGTAGGTGGTCCACCAGTAACCGGCCTCATCGCGCAGAGCGCGCAGGACGGTGTCGTACATGCCTGCCAGCACCGGACCGGCCAGGATGCCGCCCACGGCAGCGCTGAGCACCATGACGGGCAGGCTGTTCATCAGGAAGCCGATGTACACCAGACAGATGACGGGCAGAAAGCCCAGACAGGTGAGCAGGTTTGCAAGGAACATCCCGCTCATATCCCGGCCCACCAGCTCGAAGAAGCGGCCTACGCCGGTCTTGCGGGGGGCGTCCTTTTCGACGCCCGGCCCGGACTTGAAATCGTTTGCAGAAGGGAACAGACTCATGTTGTGTGAATATCCTCTCTCGCTGTCCCGAAAGACGGCTTACATTGCGCAGCACGGTTTTGGCAGGAAACGCCATTGTGCTGGCTTTCTGATTATAAATATACCCGGATTTTGTGGATTTTGCAAGCCGCAAAGCCCTCTAAATGTAAAAAAAGTATTTCCTCTCCCTTTTTGGGGCGGAGTGTGATACAATAGAAACGGCTTTTTGAGCCAGAAGGAGGTATCGCTCTGTGAGCATTTTCCGCACCATTGCGTTATTCGTTTATCTGTTCGGGTACATGATCGTCCATTACAGTGTGCTGTGCAAAGCCGAGCGTGCGCTGGCCGCAGGCGACACCGAGACGGTGCGCCAGCTGGTAAAAAAGCACATCCCCCATTGGAGCAAAGGCATCCTGAACGTCACTGGCGTCCGGCTCAGCGTCGAGGGACTGGACAACATCCCGAAGGATGGCCCCTGCGTCTTTGTGGCGAACCACCGCAGTTATTATGACATCCCGCTGCTGCTGGCCGGCCTTGATGAGCCCTATGGCATCCTCGCCAAGGAAGAGCTGGGAAAAATTCCTCTGCTCAACCGCTGGATGAAGCTGCTGGGCTGCGTTTTCGTCCAGCGCGACGATGTCCGCGCCTCGGTGCGCGCGTTGAACGACGCCACCGCCATCGTGGAGAGCGGCAGGAGCTTCATCATCTTCCCTGAAGGCACCCGCTACAAGGGCGAAGAGGGCGGCGCCGGTGAGTTTAAGGCCGGTGCCTTCCGCATTGCGGTCAAGACCGGCGCGCCGGTGGTGCCGGTGGCCATCTCCGGCGCACGGGGCCTGTTCGAGGCCCACGGCAACCGTGCCACCCCCGGAACGGTACACGTCCGGGTGCTGCCGCCCATCCAGACGGCAGACATGAGCCGGGCCGAGCAGAAGCAGCTGCCTGACGCCGTCCGCCAGACCATTCTGGCAGAGTTATAACTTTTTTGGAGGACACTGCCTCATGGCAAGCTACCGTTACGAGCGCGACATCGACCCGAAAGACATTGCCCCTCGCAAGGAAAGACAGTACACCCGCAAGGAGCGCTGGGCCAACTGGTGGGACTATAACCTGAAATGGGTCATCATCATCGGCATCGCTGCGGCTTTTGTGGCCTACAACTTCATCGGACAATATTTCTTTGTCACCAAGCCCGATTATAACGTGGCCGTGGTGGCCCCCTACTATCTGCCCGAGGACACCGTGAACGCTTTGCAGGATGCACTGGCCGCCTACGGCGAAGACCGCAACGGCGACGGCAAGGTGGTCGTGACCCTCAACGTCTACACTCTCGACTACTCCGACACTGAGACCCAGACCGAGAGCGCCGCCTATCTGACCATGGCTGGAACTACCAAGCTGGCCACCGACGTACAGGGCGGCCTCAGCTCTGTCTTTCTGCTCTGGGACCCGGCGGGCTTTGAAGAAAGCACCGGCTCGCTGCGGTATCTTGACGGCACTTTGCCCGCCGCCGACAGCGACGAGGACTGGTGGAACATGGTGTACAAGTGGGACGACTGCCCGGTCCTGGCTGGCCTCGACCTCGGTGATTACGGCCCCGACACCACCCAGAGCAGGAGTGGTTCCAGTCAGGAGTATATGTCCCAGTTCTATGTGGGAATGCGGGGCGCGTGGAACAGCGGCACTGCTGATAACCTCGCAGGAGGCGAAGAATTCTGGCAGAAGCTGACCGAAGGCGCTGCCTCCACGGCAACCCCGGAGGACTGAGCCATGCGGTACCGTGTTCTCTCCAAGGGGAAGGCAAAGCATCTCAGCATCCCTGAAAAGCCTGCCGAAAAAACTGCATCTCTGAAGGCTGCCGACCTCGACAACCCCTATGGCCGGGTGTTCGGCACCCCCCGCAGCAGGGAAGACCTGCGCAAATAAGCAAGAACGCCCTCTCCGGCAATGTCGGAGGGGGCGTTTTGGTTATCGGCCAAAGAGCCGCTGTGTTTCCTGCAAAAAGAAGCGGGCCGGAGTGGAGGGTGTGACGTTCTGAGGATAGACGACGCAGAAGGTCCAGAACGCTTCATATTTATCTTCCAGATAGAAATAGGCGAGTTCTTTCTGTGCATTGAAAAGGGGGATATAGCTTTCTGGCGCAAAGGTGATGCCGAGGTCGTTGGATGCAAAGCAGAGGGCGCTCTGGATGCTGCTGGTCTCCAGCCGGATCTTCGGCACGATGCCTGCATGGCGGAGGATGCGGTCGGAGATCTGCCGGACGCGCTGCTGAGGGTGGGCGAGGATGAACTGCTGCTCTGCGGCCAGCGCCGGGTCGAGAAAGAGGTGCGCAAAGCCGGGTTTGGAGTAGGCTTTGCGGGTGAGGGGATTGTCTTTCGCTATTGCCATGACATAGCGGTCGTCGCTGACGCGGGTATAGCCTGCGTGCTCGCAGAGCAGAGGAAGATGCATGAGCGCCAGATCCAGCTCGTTGTTGTCGATGAGCTTTTCCAGCGTGAGGGAAGTCCCCTCTGTGATGGCAAGCTGGATGTTCGGATAGCGGTTCTGGAAAGAAAAAAGCATCTCGGGCAGAACGATGGAGCCGATATGGGGAGAAGTCCCGAGACGAAGGATGCCTTTGCGCTCGGCCTGTATCTCACACAGCTCCTGGTCGAAGCTGTGGCCAAGCGCGATGGACTGACGGGCAAATTCGATGTATTTCTGGCCTGCGTAGGTAGGGACAAGTCCACGTTTGGTGCGCTCGAAAAGCCGGGTCTGAAGCTGCGTTTCCAGCCGTGTGAGGAAAATGCTGAGGGCAGGCTGGGTGATATAGAGCTTTTCGGCGGCTTTCGAGAGGCTTTTTTCCTGATAGATGGTTAGAACATATTCAAAATCTCGGTATTCCATGAGACAGCTCCATTCTGCCAGAGAGGGCGTTTCGTCGCTTTTATCATAGCGCAAAATGGGAAAAATGAAAAGCGGAACTGGCCGATGCAGAGCACCGGCCAGTTCCGGGAAGAGGAAGGAGCGAGAATGCGGTTCAGACGACAATGGTGCCGATGAGGCAGCCGAAGACGATCATGATGAGGCCGATGATCCAGTGGGGGAGGAAGTTGGTCTTCATGACGTCCTTCAGGGACATACCGGACACGGCCAGGCCGAGGTAGGTGGAGGCGATGACCGGTGCCATCGTGAAGCAGGAGTCTGCGCCGACGCCGAATGCGATGGCGACGCTGGTGGCAGGGATGCCGTAGTTACCGCAGACCTCGATAAGAACGGGCAGGATGCCGTAGTACAGTGGGTCAGGAGAGACGGCCAGACCGATGAAGCCGCCCAGGAAGGCAAAGACGAGGTGCAGATGCTTGGCCAGTGCGGCGGGCAGGATGTTGATGATGAACTCTGCCATGGCGACGATCATGCCGGTGTTGTTCAGGATGCCGACCATGACACCGGCGGCCAGAACGGTGGCGACCAGAGAGATGGCTTTGGGAGCGTGTGCGGCGAGACGGGCTTCCTGCTCTTTGGGGTCAGGGAAGTTGACGACGAGAGCGAACACGCAGCCCAGCATGAAGATGAAGTAGTTGGGAAGCTTGGTGGTGAAGAGGAGCACGAAGACGACGACAGTCAGCAGGACGTTGTACCAGAGCAGCTTGGGGCGAAGGAGCTTCGCAGCGGCTTTATCTACGACTTCAGCTTCTTCTTCCTGCGTGGCAGAGACGTCGATCTTACCGGCACCGCGCTTGACTTCGACACGAGCCATGATAACGGCCAGACCGACACAGCAGACGAGGCCGCAGACCTGCAGGGGCAGATACATATGCCACAACTCGTTGGAATCCATCACCAGCGTGATGGACTGACGGTTGAGCACGCCGCCCCAGGGTACGAGGTTCATGACGGTGATGGTGGCTGTGCAGACCATCATGATGGTGCTGATGCGGATGTTCAGCTTTTTGCACAGGGGTGCCATTGCGGGGATGACGATGAGGTAGGTCGTGGGGCTGTTGCCGTCCAGATGGCCCAGGATGGAGACGAGGACGACGACCAGAAGGATGCCCAATACCCGGCCGTTGGCGATCTTGATGAGCTTTTTGACCAGCTTATCAAACATACCGACATCGGTCATGATGCCAAAGTAGGTGATGACGAAGACGAACAGGGCGGCCATGCCCCAGGTGGTGGAGACGCCGGATTTGATGTAATCGGTGATGTCTGCGATGCCGAAGCCGTTGATGAGTGCACCGATGATGGGAAGGACGACGAAAAGGGTCACGGGGATGGCCTTTCCCTTCAGCAGGAAGTACATCAGCAGGCCTATCATGACGAAACCTGTGAGCGCGAGCAGCATTGTTTTTTCCTCCTTTTTCGTGTGGTGTTTTTATTTTTGGCGGGAGAGCGCGTCGGCTTTCCGCACAAAGTCAGCGAGACAGGCGTTGAACTTTTCCGCCTCGTACAGGAACATCAGGTGGCCGCTCTTGTAGAACTTGTGGACCTCACTGTAGCCCTGCACTTCGGCGGCAAAGCGGTCTACCATGTCCAGACCATACGCCTTGGACTGTGCGCCGAATACGGCGTAAGGAACGGTGACCTTTTTCAGATTGCTGAAATTATCGGTCAGGCAGAAGTCGTAGTGCAGCTCCAGCGCCGTCCAGGGCATCGTCTTTTTGCACTCGGCCTCGAACCAGGCACGGGTCTCATCGTCCATTCCCTCCGCACAGGAAACGCGGGCGATGAATTTGTCATAGAAGAGCTTGGGGTCATAGTAAAGAGGCAGGTAGGTGTCGAACCAGTTCTGCAAATTGTAGTCCCGGCCACGGTGGTGGTTCCAGTCGGCGTCCGAGAACGGATACAGCGAGCCGTCCATCGTCACGAGGCCGTTGAGCTTGTACTGCTCAAATTCGGCTGCATAGCTGACAACGATGGAGGAGGCCAGCGACCAGCCCAGCAGGACGACATGCTCCAGACCGAGATGGTCGATGAGTTCCTTGATGTCCTGTGCGTTGCGGCGGATGGTGTTGCCCTGACAGGTCTTGGAGGAGTTGCCCTGTCCGCGGAGGTCCATCGTGATGACGCGGAACTCTTTGGAGAGGACCTCAGCGTTTTTTTCGAAAAATTTGGTGGTGCATAAAAATCCGGGGACCATCACGATAGGAAGTCCGGAACCCCGGTCTTCGAAATAAATGTGAATGCCGTCCGAGGTGGTGAAAAAATTATCTGTGGTGATTTTCACTGAAACTGCCTCCCTTCTGTTGACAATTTAATTATAACTTGCCGTGGTATAAAGTCAAATTTATGGTTTTTATGTCAGATATTAGCGCAGAGTAATAGGAGGGCGCAGGGCATAAAATACAGCGCAGGTCCCGGAAACAGACGGGTCCCCCTGTTGCAATCTCTTCGCGTTGACGGCCCCGGATTTGAAATATTATCTACCCTCAAAGAGAGCCGGGCTTGTTGTTTCCTCATCCGGGTTATGGTATACTTACTAGGTATCATCGCTGTAAGAACTGAAACTTTACCCAAAGGATGTGGAAAGATGGACACACTGGAACAAGCCCGCGCCGAGATCGACGCGGTGGACGCGCAGCTAGCCGCCCTGTTTGAGCGGCGGATGGCCGCTGTGCTCAGCGTCGCCCAATACAAACAGGCCCACGGCCTGCCGATTTTTGACGCCGCGCGGGAGGCGGTGGTGCTGGAAAAGGCTGCGGCCCGCATCCAGAACGCTGCCCTCCGGCCTTACTATAAAGACCATGTCCAGAACATGATGGATGTCGCCAAGCAGTACGAAGCTGAGGTGTTGGGCCGGAATCGCGCCGCCTATCAGGGCGTGGAAGGCGCTTTCGCCCACATCGCGCTGCGGGCGCTCTTCCCCCACGCGGAGGCCGTCAGCTGCCCGACGTGGGACGAGGTGTTCGATGCCGTCAGCCGGGGCGACACCGCCCACGGCGTTGTGCCGTTTGAAAACAGCCACGCAGGCGACGTCTCCGCTGTCCTCGACTTGTGCTACAACCACCCTGAGCTGTGGGTGGTGGACGTCTACGACCTGCCCATCTCCCAGAACCTGCTCGTCCTGCCCGGCACCCAGCTGGCCCAGCTCAAGCACGTTTACAGCCATCAGCAGGCCATCGCCCAGAGTGAGACGTTCTTAAAGCAGTTCCATCTGCCCGCCACGGCCATGCCCAACACGGCCATGGCCGCAAAGTTCGTGGCCGAGTCGGGCGACCCGGCCAAAGCCGCCATCGCCAGCGCCGAGACAGCCGCCCTCTACGGGCTGGAAGTCCTCGTCCCCAGCATCAACACCGACGGCGACAACACCACCCGCTTCATCGTCCTCAGCCGCGAAAAGCCCACCGCGGGCAACCGCTTCTCGCTGCTGTTCACACTGGACAACAAACCCGGCAAGCTGGCTGAGGTCATCCAGGTCATTGGCCGCTTCGGCTACGACATGGAGTCCATCAAGAGCCGTCCGCTGCCCCATGTCCCCTTTGATTATTATTTTTACGTCGAGCTGGTGGGCGACCCCTCCGCCGACAAGACCGCCGCGCTGCTGCGTGAGCTGGACCATACCTGCCGCACGGTGCGGCTGTTAGGAGTGTATACAAAATGAGTGGATTTATCGGCACCAAGCTCACCATGAATCTGGGTGAGCGCAGCTATGACATCATCCTGAAAAACGGCGCACTGGAAAATCTGTACCAGTTTGCCCGCCTCGACCGCCGGGTGGCGGTGGTGACGGACGCAGGCGTTCCCGCCGAGTACGCACAGCGTGTGGCCGACCAGTGCCGCGACGCAAAAATTATTACTGTCCCGCAGGGCGAGGCCAGCAAGAGCATGAAGATCCTCGAAAGCGTCCTGCGCCAGATGCTCGAGTTCAACATGGGCCGCGGCGACCTCGTCATCGCCGTCGGCGGCGGCGTTGTGGGCGATCTGGCGGGTTTTGCCGCTTCCATCTATATGCGCGGCATCGACTTCATCAACTGCCCCACCACCACCCTCTCGATGATCGATTCCTCTATCGGCGGCAAGACCGCTGTGGATCTGGGGGAGACGAAGAACATCGTCGGTTCCTTCTGGCAGCCCAAGCTGGTCATCGTAGACCCCAGCACCCTCGTCACCCTGCCCCGCCGCCAGTACATCAACGGTCTGGCCGAGTCGGTGAAGGCCAGTCTGCTGGCCGACCCGGAACTGTTCGCCATCTTTGAAAAGGGCGACATCGACGAGCAGATCGGCGAGATCATCTACCGCAGCCTCCGTTTCAAAAAGAGCATCGTCGAGCAGGACGAGACGGAGCATGGAATGCGCAAGGCCCTCAATTTCGGCCACACCATCGGCCACGGCATCGAGGCCGTCAAGGGCGTCAAGGGACGCCGCACCGTGGGCCTCTACCACGGCGAGTGCGTGGCTCTGGGGATGCTGCCGATGATCGAGTCCAAGGCACTGCAGAAGCGCGTCCGTGCGGTCTACCGCCGTCTGGGCCTGCCCCTGCGTACCGCCTACAACAAGGACAAGGTCTACGCCGAGATGCTCCACGACAAAAAGGCACAGGGCGGCCAGATCACCGTCATCAAGGTGCCGGGCCTGGGCTGCTGGCGCGCGGAGACCATCCCGGTGGAGGGTCTGCGCCCCCTGCTGGGCATGGAGGACTAAAGCCATGAAAAACACCTTTGGCAGCGCATTGGCGCTGACCATCTTCGGCGAGAGCCACGGCAGGGCCATCGGCGGTGTGCTGGACGGCATGGCCGCTGGTGTGCCGGTGGACGAGGAATTCATTGCCGCCTGCATGGATAAGCGCCGCGCCCGTGGCGACGGGCTTTCGACGCCCCGCGTGGAGGCCGATAACGTACAGCTGCTCTCCGGCGTCGTGAACGGTCACACCACCGGCACGGCCATCGCCCTGATGATCGAGAACCAGAACACCCGCAGCGGCGACTACGCCAAGACGGCTGACCTTCTCCGCCCCGGCCACGCGGACTATACCGCCTACGCCAAATACCACGGCTTTCAGGACGCCCGGGGCGGTGGACACTTTTCGGGCCGCATCACTGCCGCGCTGGTGGCAGGCGGTGCCATCGTGCTGGGTGCGCTGAACCGCGCCGGCATCGACATCACCACCCACATCGCCCGCTGTGCCGGCATTTCCGATACGCCCTTTGCGCTGGACGATGCCGCCGCACTGGCCGCTCAGGTGAGCGTGCTGGAAAGCAGGGACGAGGGCTTCGCCCTGCTGGATGCTTCCGTCGAAGAGCCGATGAAAACGGCCATCCGTGCCGCCGGTTCGGAGGGCGACAGCGTGGGCGGCATCCTTGAAACAGCCATTCTCGGCCTGCCCGCCGGTGTGGGCGAGCCGTATTTTGACAGCGTGGAGAGCCTTATTTCCCACATGGCGTTTTCGGTGCCTGCCGTGAAGGGCATTGAGTTCGGCACCGGCTTCGGCTTCGCCGACCTGAAAGGCTCTGAGGCCAACGATGCCTTCCGCATGAAGGGCGATTCGGTGGTCACGGCCACCAACCACAACGCGGGCATCAACGGCGGCATCACCAACGGAATGCCTGTCGTCTTCCGCACCGCTGTCAAGCCGACGCCCAGCATCTACAAAGAGCAGGAGACGGTGGATTATATTGCAAAGCAGGACGCGCCCCTCTCCATTCAGGGCCGTCATGATCCCTGCATCGTGCCTCGCGCCGCCATCGTCCAGACCTGCGCCGCCGCGCTGGCTGTGGGCGATTTGATGACCGCCCGCTACGGCACCGCATGGATGGAGCGGCCCACCAGCTACCGCAGGGAGGGACTGTGATGGAATACGGACTCATCGGCTCGAAACTGGGCCATTCCTACTCGAAGATCATCCATGAGATGCTCTGCGGCTACCACTACGACCTCTGCCCGCTTCCCACCGAAGAGGAAGCCCGGGTTTTCCTGACCAGGCGGCAGTTCAAGGCCATCAATGTCACCATCCCCTATAAGCGGCTGGTGATGGAATACTGCACCTACATCGACCCCCGTGCCAAGGCCATCGGCGCGGTGAACACTGTGGTCAACAAGAACGGCCTGCTCTACGGCTACAACACCGATTATCTCGGCTTTGCCCACCTGTGCGACGCCCACGGCGTCGATTTTGTGGGCAAGACCGTCCTCATCCTCGGCACCGGCGGCACCCACAACACCACCAGCGCCGTCGCCCGCGACAAGGGTGCGGCCAGAGTGCTCACCGTCAGCCGGACGCCGGACGCCGCCAAAGGCCAGCTTTCCTATGAAGAGGCTGTGTTCAGCGGCGCACACATCGTCATCAACACCACCCCCGCCGGAATGTACCCCAACGTGGGCGTGTGCAGTCTGGACGTGGCAAAAATGCCCGGGCTGGAAGCTGTGCTGGACGTGGTGTACAACCCCGATAAGACGGAACTCATCCTCCGGGCCGAAGAGGCCGGGACCCCGGTGGCTGTGGGCGGCCTCGAGATGCTGGTGGCGCAGGCCGTGTACGCCGCCGAATACTTCCTCAGCCGAAAGTTCGACGACGCAGCGGGGGAGATCGGCCGCATCACTGCCGCACTCCGCCGCGATATGCTCAACGTGGCCCTCATCGGAATGCCCTCCAGCGGAAAATCCACGGTGGGCCGTGCATTGGCCGAGAAGCTGGGCAAAAAGTTCATCGACCTCGACGAGGAGATCGTCAAGGCCGACGGCCGCAGCATCCCCGACATCTTCGCCGCCGAGGGCGAGGACGGCTTCCGTGCGAAGGAATCCGCCCAGACCGCCCGCTTTGCCAAAGAGGGACGACAGCTGCTCTCCTGCGGCGGCGGCATCATCAAGCGGGGCGAGAATCTGCGGGCGCTGCATCAGAACGGCGTCGTGCTCTTCCTCGACCGGCCCCTGGATGCGCTGACGGTGGGCGGCGGACGTCCGCTCTCGTCCAGCACCGAGGCGTTGAAAAAGATGGAGGCGGAGCGCCGCCCCCTGTATCTCGCGGCGGCAGACGCCGTTATCCCGAACAGCGGCACGGTGGAAGACGCCGTGACCGCCGCAATGGAGGCACTGGATGAAATTTTTAGTCATTAACGGCCCCAACCTCAACATGATGCACTTCACCGAGCCGGGTGTGGCCGGTCAGCTGGATTATAACGGTCTGCTGGATTACCTCGAGCTGTGCTGCACCCAGATGGGCATGGAAGTGGAATTTTTTCAGTCCAACCACGAGGGCGACCTCATCGACGAGATCCAGTCTGCCGCAGGCCGGGCCGACGGCATCATCCTGAACCCGGGCGGCTATGCCCACTACAGCGTCGCCATCCTCGACGCGCTGCGCCTCTGCGGTGTGCCTGCCGTGGAAGTGCTGCTCAGCGAGCCCGACGAGCACGAGCCCTTCCGCAAGACGGACATCGTCTCGTTCGGCTGTCAGGGCCACTTCATCGGCGAGGGCATCAGCGGCTATCTCCACGCTGCCGCCTATCTGGCCCAGCTGCTGCGGCTGGACGGTAGTGCGCACACCCATTTAGTGATGTAAAAATCGACTCTCTTCTGCTGGAAAGCGGAGCAAAGAGGGCGTGGAAAAGAAGGATAGAAAGGAAAAATCTTATGATCATCTCCACCAAAAAGGGTACCCCGAAGGAAGAACTCGAGAAAATCGTTGACCGCTTCGAAAAGCAGGGCCTCGACGTCACCCTCATCACCGGCAAGGACTACAATGTCTTCGGCCTCGTGGGCGATACCACCAAGATCGACGAGCGCGACGTCCTCGCCAACCCCTGGATCGACAACGTGACCCGTGTTTCTGCCCCCTATAAGCGTGCCAACCGCCTGTTCCACCCGGCAGATTCCGTCATCGACTGCGGCGGCGTGAAGATCGGCGGCAAGGAGAAGATCGCTGTCATGGCCGGCCCCTGCAGCATCGAGAGCGAAGAGCAGGCCCTCCGCATCGCACAGGGCGTCAAGGCCGGCGGTGCGACCCTCTTCCGCGGCGGCGCTTACAAGCCCCGCACCTCTCCCTACTCCTTCCAGGGCCTCGAGACTGAGGGCATCCTTGACATGGTAAAGGCCCGCGAGGCCACCGGCATGCCCATCGTCTCCGAGCTGATGAGCGAGGAGCGCATCCCCGAGTTCGAGGAATATGTGGACGTGGTGCAGATCGGCGCCCGCAATATGCAGAACTTCCAGCTGCTCAAGGCTGTGGGCAAGATGCACAAGCCCGTTCTGCTCAAGCGCGGCCTCTGCAACACCATCGAAGAGTGGATCATGAGCGCCGAGTACATCATGGCCGGCGGCAATGAGCAGGTCATCCTCTGTGAGCGCGGTATCCGCACCTTCGAGAAGTACACCCGCAACACCCTCGACCTCTCCGCTGTGCCTATCATCCACGAGAAGACCCATCTGCCCGTCATCGTGGACCCCAGCCACGCTACCGGCAAGGCAAACCTTGTGGAGCCCATGATGATCGCCGCTGTCGCCGCGGGTGCCGACGGCCTTGAGGTGGAAGTCCACTACGACCCCCGCCACGCATGGAGCGACGGCGCACAGTGCCTGACCCCCGACGCCTTTGCACAGGCTATGGCAAAGTGCCGTCAGGTCGCATGGGCTATTGGCCGGGATATGTGATATGAATGCTACGATAAAACGCGCCCCCGGCGGCATCGGCGGCACCATCACCGCGCCACCCAGCAAGAGCATGGCGCACCGTGCGGTGCTCTGCTCGGCGCTGGCCGAGGGTGCTTCCCACATCGAAAACCTTGAATTCAGCAAGGATATTTCTGCCACCCTCTCCGCCGCCGGGCAGCTCTGCGCCAAAGTGCGCACCGGTGCGGATCGTGCCGTCGTGGAGGGTCTGGGGAGCTTTCTGCCCGTCAGCGCTCCGGTGGACTGCTGTGAGAGTGGAAGCACCCTGCGCTTTCTCATCCCCATTGCCAGCCTCACCGGGCAGAAAGTGACCTTTATTGGCCGCGGACGGCTGATGGAACGCCCTCAGACAGTATACGAGAAGTTGTATCAGGAGCAGTCTCTCCGATTTGAACAATCTTCGGCGGGCCTGACCGTCGAAGGAACTCTGAAAAGCAGCGAATACGAGCTGGCGGGCAACGTGTCCAGCCAGTTCATCAGCGGATTGCTGTTTGCCCTGCCGCTGCTGGCAGGCGACAGCACCCTCCACCTTATCCCGCCGGTAGAGAGCCGCAGTTATATCGAGATGACCCGGGCGGCCCAGCGCCGTTTCGGCGTCGAGAGCCGCTGGCAGGACGAAAACACCCTCTTTATCCCGGGCGGGCAGAAATACCGGCCTTGCGATTACACCGTGGAGGGCGATTACAGCCAGGCGGCATTCCCGGCGGTGCTGGGAGCGGTGCAGGGCGGCGTGACCCTCAAAGGATTATCCGCCGACACCCTGCAGGGCGATGCCGCGATCCTCGACATTCTGCGCCGCTGTGGTGCAAGCTTCCGCACCACCGATGCAGGCATCGTGTTCGGGAAAGCACCTCTCCACGGTGTGGACATTGACCTTGCCGACTGCCCCGACCTCGGCCCCGTGCTGATGGTCCTGGGCCTGCTTTGCGAAGGGACCACCACCATCCGCAACGCGGAACGTCTCCGTATCAAGGAGAGCGACCGCATTGCAGCCATGGAAGCCGAACTGCGGGCCTGCGGCGGCGTCCTCGAGAGCGAGGGCGGCACCATCACCATCCACGGCTGTGCAGACAGGCTCCACGCCCCCGCCGCGCCGCTCCATGGCCACAACGACCACCGTGTGGTGATGAGCCTTGCGGTGCTGGCGCTGGCCGCCGGACTGGAACTCTCCATCGACGACGCCGAGGCCGTGCAGAAGAGCTGGCCCCATTTCTTTGAAGCCATCAAGCCGTTAGGCGCGGAGGTAGAATATGCTGGATAAAACAAAGCGTTATCTTATCGTGGGCCTCGGACTGCTGGGCGGCAAATACGCCCTCGAGCTTTCCAAAGCCGGATTCCATGTGGACGGCATCAACCGCAGCGAGGGCCACTTACAGTACGCTCTCGACCACGGCTATATCGCCAGCGGAAAGACCCACGATTTCGAGGACCTCGTCTCACAGGCCGACCACATCATCTTCGGCCTCTACCCCACGGCCCTCATCGACTGGTTCAAGACCTACGGCCATCTCATCAAGTCCGGCTGCATCTTTACCGATGTCTCCGGCGTCAAGACCGGCCTTGTGGAGCCGGTGCAGGCCATGTGTCCGGAGGGTGTGGAGTTCATCGCCAGCCACCCGATGGCAGGCCGTGAGACTTCCAGCGTCGAGCACGCCGCCGAGGTCAGCTTTGCCCCGGCCAACTTCATCATCACCCCCACCGAGAAGAACACCCCCGAGGCCATCCAGTGGGCAAAAGAGCTGGCCGAGGTGCTGGGCTTCCGCCACATCTGCACCCTGACGGTGCAGGAGCACGACAAAATGATCGGCTACGTCAGCCAGCTCTGCCACGCCATCGCCGTCAGCCTCATGTGTGCAAACGACAACTCTTCTCTCTGCGAGTACACGGGCGACTCCTTCCGCGATTTGACCCGCATCGCCCGCATCAACGAGAAGATGTGGGCGGAGCTGTTCCTCTGGAACAAGGAGAACCTCATTGCCGAGATCGACCAGTTCGATTCCGCTCTGGACCAGCTGCGGGACGCCCTCGTGGCCGATGACCGGGACAAGCTGGAAGAGATGTTCCGTCTGTCCACCCAGCGCCGCGCCGCATTCGACAAAAAGGACTCGTGACCGTAAAGGAGGCCGCCCATGCCCAAGCAGGAGGGACAAAAATCCAAACTGTTGGCGCTGCTGCATATCTTTGAGCAGCAGACCGACGAGGAGCATCTGCTGAATGTGCCTCAGCTGGTGGAGCTGCTGGCCCGGCAGGGCATCCTCTGCGAGCGAAAGAGCGTCTACAGCGACATCGACGCGCTGAACGCGCTGGGCTATGACATCCGGCTGCGCCGGGGCCGCAGCGGCGGCTATTGGATGGCGACGCGGCCTTTCGAGCTGGCGGAGCTGAAGCTTCTGGTGGACGCTGTCCAGTCCAGCCGGGTCATCTCGAAAGCGTCCAGTGATAAGCTCATCCATAAGCTGGAAGGGCTGGCCTCCCAGTATGAGGGCAGTCAGCTCCAGCGTCAGGTCTATGTCGATGGCCGCCCCAAGAGCGCCAACAAAGACCTGCCCTACAGCGTGGACGCCCTCTTTACGGCCATCAACACCGGCAGGATGGTGCGCTTCCGCTACAAAAAGGCGGGACGCCCCGCGCCTTACACCATCAGCCCCTGGCAGATGGCGTGGGAGAACGGCTGCTACTACCTCATCGCCTATCAGGATGAGAAGGAGCCGGTGGGCATCCGCCATTACCGGGTGGATAAAATGGCCGGCGTCACGGTGCTGGACGAGCCCCGCCGCGGCAAAGAGCAGTTCGCGGATCTCGACCTTCCTGCCTACCTGAAAAAGCACTTCCAGATGTTCGGCGGGCCGGAGTATAGAGTCACCCTGCGGTGTACTTCCGACCTTGAATCAGCCATGCGGGAGCGCTTCGGCGCTTCGCCCATCTTCGTGCCGGAAGGAAAGGAACATTTCCATTTCGACGTCCCCGTCTGTGTCAGCGACCAGTTCTACGGCTGGGTCTGCGGCTTCGGCGGCAAGATAGAAGTCGTCTCGCCCGCCGAGGTGCGGGACGGCCTGCGGGCGCTGAACGAGCGGCTGGTAAAAATGCATCAATAAAAATAAAGAGGCTGTTGTTCTAACCTCTCCGTCACGGCTGCGCCGTGCCATTGTCCGGGTTGCGGTACCCAGCATCCGCTTCGCTTTGCTTGCGTATTGCTGACCGCGGCCCCAACAACTCCTCCCTGTTTCCGCCACCGGCGGCGGTCGTCGTCGTTGCCCTACCGAGGGGAGGCTTTGGCCATGGCGGAAAGCCTTCTCTCTTCGCCAGAGGCTCCCCTACTAGGGGAGCTGTCGAGCGTATGCGAGACTGAGAGGTTGAGTCAACAGCCTCTTTTGCTGTATAAATTTTATTTGAAATTACTTTGCGTTGAACACATACTTGTCCATCCGGTGGAACGCCTCTTCAATGCGGGCGCGGGGCGAGGCCAGATTGATGCGCAGATGGCAGGGGCCGTGGAACATCACGCCGTCCTGCACGGCAGCACCGACGGCCCAGCAGGCCTTCTCCACGTCCTGAATGGTCTTGCCGTGGGCGGCGCACCAGTCGGTGCAGTCCACAAAGAGCATATAGGTGCCTTCGGGCTTTGTCACATGGACACCCTCGAAGTGCTTTGCGATGTAGTCGCAGGCGAAATCCACATTGCCGGTCAGCGTCTCACAGAGCTCGTCGGCCCACTCATAGCCCTCGGGGCGGTAGGCACCGATGAGGGCGTGCATTGAGAGGACGTTCATGGAGTTGTAGTGGCAGAGGGAGGATTCCTTCTTGATGCGGTCACGCCACCACGGGTTATAAACGATGTGATAGCTGCCGATGAGACCGGCGAGGTTGAAGGTCTTGGAGGGGGCGTAGAGGGCGGCAGTGCGCATCCGGGCGTCCTCACTGATGGACTGGGTGGGGATGTGCTTGTGGCCGGAGAGGATGATGTCCGACCAGATCTCGTCGGAAACGACGTAGACATTATACTTTTTGTACAACTCCATGGCCTTTTCCAGCTCCCACCGCTCCCAGACGCGGCCGCAGGGGTTGTGGGGGCTGCACAGGATGGCGGCGTGGATGTGCTCTTCGGCGAGGTGCTTTTCCATGTCGGCGTAATCCATCCGCCAGATGCCATTTTCGTCCTGCACCAGCGGGGAGTGGACGATGTCATAGCCGTTGTCGGTCAGGCAGCGGGTGAAGCCGATGTAGGTGGGGCTGTGGACCAGCACCTTGTCGCCCCGGGAGCAGACGCAGTTCAGTGCGCTGATGACGCCGCCCAGCACACCGTTCTCGTAGCCGATGGCCTCGGCGGTCAGACCCGTGACGTCGTTGCGAATCTCCTGCCAGCGGATGATGGAGCCGTAGTATTCGGGCGTCGGGTCAAAATAGCCGAAAGCCGGGTGCTGGACCCGCTCGATGACGGCCTGCTGGATGGTGGGCAGGCAGACGAAGTTCATGTCCGCCACCCACATGGGGATGGCATCGAAGCCGGGCTGCGGTGCGTCGGGCGCAAAACCTTTGCCCAGCCCGTCCACGGCGATGGAGTCCCGGCCATGGCGGTCGGGCAGGGTGGTGAAATCGTACTTCATGGAAGTTCCTCCTGTGGATGCAAAAAAGGCTTTCCCCAAAGGGAAAGCCATAGGTGCAGAAAATCAGCCCTCGATGAGCTCGACGGTCTTCATCTTGACGGGGGTCTTGGGCTTGTCGTTCCAGTCGGTGGGGACGGATGCGATCTTGTCCACGACGTCCATGCCGGCGACGACCTTGCCGAAAGCGGCGTACTGGCCGTCCAGATGGGGTGCGTCCTTATGCATGATGAAGAACTGGCTGCCGGCACTGTTGGGGTTCATGCTGCGGGCCATGCTGATGACGCCGCGGACGTGCTTGATGGGGTTGTTGACGCCGTTGGCGGCAAACTCGCCCTTGATGTTCCAGCCGGGGCCGCCGGTGCCGTTGCCCAGCGGGCAGCCGCCCTGGATCATGAAGTTGGGAATGACGCGGTGGAAGGTCAGGCCGTTGTAAAAGCCCTGACCGACCAGCTTCTTGAAATTCTCACAGGTGATGGGGGCAGCTTCCTCGTTCAGCTCGATGTCGATGATGCCGCCGTCTTCCATAGTAATGCGAACCATAGTTTTAACAATGCTCCTTTTATCATAGCCCGTTTCGGGGTGGGTGCGGCAGATGCTCTGCCGAAGCTCCCCTTTAGTATACCATACCTTTTGCAGAGCGCAACGGCGCAGATGCAACCTTTTTGTAAAGAATCACCGCATTTCTACCATATCCTGCCAGAAACGCTTGGGACAGTGGGTCATCCGGCCCTTTTCGTTGTGGCGGGCCTTGATCTCCAGCGTGTCGTAGAACTGCTTCCAGAGGGCCTGAAACTCCTGTTCCCGGGCGCTGGGCGGGGGCAGCTCCAGCGGCGCAGCCAGCTCCAGAAGCTGGGCTTTGTGCTCCTGATAAAGCAATACCGCCTGATGGACTGCGTCGTATATCATGAAGTTCTCTTCCGGAAAGCGGGAGCAGAAATGCCCCCGCAGCAGAGGCAGGATATAGTTTTTGGGGTGGATGACCGCACCCAGCATCCTGTCGTGCTCCTCGAAGCGGACGAAGCCCTGAAACTTGTCCACCTCCCAGTCGAGACTCTTTTTCATCTCGTAGAGCGGGGCCACATCCGGGTGGCCCATCCGCTTGACCGTGCCGGGGCCGAGGGCGAAGGCCAGATGCAGGAAGCGGATGAGAAGCAATTCCTTATCTTCCTGCCCGGAGAGAAAATCCCGGCTGACGAGATATTCCGTCTCCCGGCCCAGTTTCCGGCCAAGGGCCGAAAAGACCCGCTGCGCTCTGGCAGAGTCCGTCTCGATGTCCCGGACGGGGTAGAGGGTGGCCGTTTCCCGCTGGGGCGTCCAGACGGCGAAGGGGATCTCATGCTGGGCGAAACTCTCGAATACACAGCACAGGAAGCCCTCAAAGCTGCCATCGTAGAGGTAGACCACATCGGCGTCGTGGAGCTTCCGGGGCGGCGTCACAGTGCTCTCGCCAGACATTGCACCGCCTCCTCCCGCACCATCCGCTGGGCCGCCCGGGGCGGTACGCCCTGTTCCACCAGCCGGTAAACGGCGGGCGGTGCGAACATACTCAGCTGCTCGGCCCCGGCGCTGAAGACGTTGGGGTCGATGAGCGTCCGGGTGATGCGCTCCCGTCCGGCGCTGCCCCGGCCCGGGTGCGCCCCGGAAAAGCCCCGGCAGGTGATGAAATACTGCGCCCGCTTGAGCACGACGCCCATCCGCTTCAGTTCGTCGAGGCCGAGGGCCGACAGCCGCCGGGCGTCTCGGATGCGGCGGGCGCTCTTGGGGCCGATGCCCGGCACCCGCAGCAGCATCTCGAAGGGGGCGCGGTTCACGTCCACCGGGAACAGCCCGTAGTGCTGGACGGCCCAGTTGCATTTCGGGTCGAGATAGGGGTTGAAGCTCTGGTTGTCCTTATCCAGTATCTCGTCGGCCTTGAACTGGTAGAACCGCAGCAGCCAGTCGGCCTGATAGAGCCGGTGTTCCCGCAGGAGCGGCGGCTTCGTGTCCAGCGCAGGCAGGCGGGTGTCGTCCGACACCGGGATATAGGCCGAGTAGAACACCCGCTTGAGGCCGTATTTCTGGTACATCCCCTCGGACAGCTGCAAAATGTGGTAGTCCGTCTCGGGCGACGCACCGACGATCATCTGGGTGCTCTGGCCGGCGGGAGCGAACTTGGGCGCGTGGCGGTAGAGGGCCAGCTCCTGCCGGCTCTCTTCACCTGCCACCGAGATCTGCTTCATGGGCCGGAAGATGGAGTGGCGGCCCTTGTCGGGGGCGAGAAGATGGAGGCTCTGCTCGCTGGGCAGCTCGACGTTGACGCTGAGGCGGTCGGCGAGGTAGCCCATCTGCTGGATGAGCTCGGGGCTGGTGCCGGGGATGGTCTTGGCATGGATGTAGCCGCCGAAGTGATATTCGTTCCGCAGCAGCCGCAGAACGGTGAGCATCCGCTCGGTGGTGTAGTCGGGGGTCCCCAGCACGGCGCTGGACAGGAAAAGTCCCTCGATGTAGTTGCGGCGGTAGAACTCAATGGTCAGTTCTGCCAGCTCCCGGGGTGAAAAAGTGGCCCGGGGAACGTCGTTGGACTTCCGATTGACGCAGTAGCTGCAGTCGAAGGCGCAGCAGTTGCTCATCAGGACCTTCAACAGGCTGACGCAGCGGCCATCAGCGGTAAAGGCGTGGCAGCAGCCCGGCGCATAGCAGCTGCCGATGGTGCCGCGCTTCGCCGGATGGGACGCGCCGCTGGACGTGCAGGCCACGTCATATTTTGCGCTGTCGGCCAAGATGGTGAGCTTGTCCATCAGGGACTGTTCCATAGAAAGATACCTCCCAGAAAGGTATATCTCCCCCTTACCCCCACAGCTGCTGATCAGAAGCGCCGTGGGGCAGGGGAGAGACTCACCACTTGGCCTTCGTCTCGACCACGCGGCCCGCGATGTGCAGGCGGTTCAGGTCCTCACCCTTGATGACCAGCTCGTTGTAAGCGGGGTTGAAGGGCTGCAGAACGACGCAGTTGCCCCGCTGGATATACCGCTTGAGGGTGCCTTCGCCCTCGTCGCCGTAGACCAGCACACCCAGATCGCCGTTCTCCAGCGTGTCCTGCTTGTGGACAAGGGCGAGGTCGCCGTCCTGGATGCGGGGCTCCATGCTGTCGCCGCGCACGACGAGGTAGAAGTAGTTGGAGGGGTCCTTGACGCGGGCATACTCCTGCCCATAATCCTCCTCAAAGGCCAGTGCGCCGTACCCGGCCTTCACGGTGCCGATGACCGGGATGAGGCTCTCGGCGTAGTTGCCGAAGAAACGCTCCTCGGGGGTGGTCACGTTGGACACCGGACGGTAGAGCCCCAGCAGGAAATCGGCTGTGGTGCTCAGGATCTCAGCGATGCGGGCCACCGTGGCGGGGTCGGGGGAGGATTTGCCGCTTTCCCACTTGCCGACGGCCTGCTGGGTCACCCCCAGTTTGGATGCCAGCTCAGCCTGACTGATCCCCTTCTGCTTGCGGCACTGCTTCAAAAGCTCTGAAAACGACATGGTCGTACACTCCTTTACTCCGAGGTCAATATTTTATGCTTTTATTGTACAACAAAAAGATGTTTTTGTAAAGAGAAAAGTGAGCGGCCAGCCAAAAAAAGGTTGTCGCATGAGAGGGATTTGCAGGGCTGGACGAAAAACTTTCAATTTGGGCTTGACAGAAGGCCGGAAATCTGGTAAATTAAATAGGCATTCGGTACGGCGTGTGCGAGTGCCCACGAGGAGAGATGTCCGAGTGGTTTAAGGAAGCAGTCTTGAAAACTGCCGTACGGCAACGTACCGTGGGTTCGAATCCCACTCTCTCCGCCATTTTTTTGAATAAGTGTAATGCACTTTGCTCTGGAGTAGTACTCAAGAGGCCGAAGAGGCGCCCCTGCTAAGGGCGTAGGTCGTCTAAACAACGGCGCGAGGGTTCAAATCCCTCCTACTCCGCCAAGAAAAAGCTCGATGGTTCGTTGAAACCACCGGGCTTTTTCCATTGTTGCACACTTTTGTGAATTTTCGGGGCGGATGATTTACTTTTGCACTCGGATTTCTTATAATGGGATAAATAATGGGATAAAACGGAAATACCGGAACAGGAGGAAACGAGCAATGGCACTCAAAAAATTTGCCCGCAGGGACGTCATCCTGCCCGCAGTGGTCTTCCTGCTCACATTTGTGGTGGCGCTGTTTTCGCTCCGGCTTCTCTCGCTCAATCAGGAAAAAGACGAGCGGCTGCGGGCTGTCTATGCGGCCGAGTCCACCATCAGCCGTGTGTCTTCCCAGCTGAACCGCTATCTGGCAGAATCGGACTTCATCAAAAAATATATCGAGTCGGGCCGTGTGCTCCGTGAAGCGGAGTTCGCAGCTATATCCAGCAATATGCAGGATGGCAGCAACGTCATCAAGACCCACGAGCTGGCGAAAGACGGCATCATCTCTCAGGTGTACCCGGTAGCGGGCAATGAGGCGGCCATCGGGCTCGATATGCTGCATAACCCCGCCCGCAAAAAGGAAGCAAACCTTGCCAAGAACAGCGGGATGTACACCATCGCTGGTCCCTTCGAGCTGGTGCAGGGCGGCACGGGCGCGCTGCTGTTCGACCCCATCTATACCTATAGTAAAAAGGGGGAGCGCTCGTTCTGGGGCTTCTCCATCCTTGTTTTACAGTGGGACAACTTCATTGATGAAGTCGAGCTGGACAAGATGGAGGATGCTGGCTACCAGTATCAAATCTGGAAAAAAGACCCCTATACCGGCGAAAAAATCGTCATCGCGGAGAGCGAAGAGGATTTCCCCGGCAATGCGCTGGAAGTTGCGTGCAGCGTCCCCAACGATACATGGTATTTTGAAATCATCCCGAAGGCCGGGTGGTTCTCGGACCAGCAGCTCTTGCGGGGCATCGCCATCGCCACCATCATTGGCATGATGGCGGCCTATGTCTGCTGGGAGCTCATGAACCGGCACCAGAAGGACCTGCAGCACGAAGCGGCCCTTGAAAAGTCTGCACAGGAGGCCCGGGCAGCCAACGAGGCAAAGACCCGCTTCCTGTTCAATATGAGCCATGACATCCGCACCCCGATGAACGCCATCATCGGCTTTTCGGAGCTTCTGGAAAAGCACATCGACGAGAAGGACAAGGTGCTGGATTACACCGAGAAGATACGCTCGTCCAGCGCATTTCTGCTCTCGCTCATCAACTATGTGCTGGAAATGGCCCGCATCGAGAGCGGCAAGGCTGTGCTGAAAGAAGAACCCGGCGACCTGTGCGCGCTGATGCAGACGCTCTCAGACGTATTTGAGCCCTCTGTCCAGCAGAAAAAGCTGACCTGCACCTACCATACGGATGTCGAACATCCCTATATTGTGAGCGACCGCACCAAAGTGCGGGAGATATTGCTGAATGTCATCAGCAACGCCATCAAGTATACGCCCGAGGGCGGACATATTGCGGTGTCGGTGAAAGAACTGCCGGCTGAGAAGCCGAAGACGGGCCGCTATACCTTTACTGTTCAGGACGACGGCATCGGCATGAGCGAGGAGTATCTGCCCCATATCTTCGAGGAGTTCACCCGTGAGCATACCAGCACCGAGAGCAAAGTCATCGGCACCGGACTCGGCCTGCCCATCGTGAAGGCTCTCGTGGAGTGGATGCACGGCAGCATCGACGTGCAGAGCAAGCTGGGCGCAGGAACCACTGTGACCATCACCCTTGGGTTCCCACTGGCGGATGAGGCCCAGAAGAGCGTAGAGGAGCAGAACGCAGAGGGCGACGCGGCCCAGCTCAAGGGCTGCCGCATCCTGCTGGCCGAGGACAACGACCTCAACGCAGAGATCGTCGTGACCATTCTGGAAGAGAGCGGCCTTACCGTGGAGCGCACTGCCGACGGTGAACTCTGCATCGAGGCACTCAAAGCCCACCCGGCGGGCTATTATGATGCCATCCTCATGGACATCCAGATGCCCAACATGGACGGCTATCAGGCAACGAAGATCATCCGCAATCTGTCGGGCAATTACCGCACCATCCCCATCATCGCCATGACGGCCAACGCCTTCGACGAAGACCGCCAGAAAGCCCTCTCCGTCGGCATGGACGCCCATCTGGCAAAGCCTGTTGATGTGGAGCGGCTGTTTGGGACGCTGCGGAAAGTGATAAGATAAGCATATCATTTCATCCATAACAAAAAGAACCCCAGCCTAAGCCGGGGTTCTTTTTGTTATGGGCCAGGCAGGACTTGAACCCGCGACCAAGCGGTTATGAGAACGTCACTAATTTTGAAATCCCGTTTTTCTTGTGAAATCTTGTGACTATCTCATAGTTTCGCAAAAACACCTTTGTGTACTTTGACGTAACTTTTGGTGTCTTTTAGTGTCTAAAATGGCTCTTTGTACCCAGAACCGTACCCAAGAATTTTTGGGTACGAAACTCGACACTTACTGTTACCATTTTACCATGCCCATATAAAAACCTGAACACCCTGTGTGTGTCGTTCTTCATAAGGGTACATCATTTCTGCCGTAAAAGCAATATCTATTTTTTACATGGCTCACTTTCAAAAAGAAGGTGAGCTTTTTCTTTTGCAGAAATCAGGGAGGAGGTTTTCCACATGAATACACCCATACAGTTGAAAATCCGAGGTCACACCAAATGACGCTGGACTACTTCTATGGTCAGTCGGGCGAATTGTTCTCCTATTTCCGCATCCCAAAGGCACTGTTCCAAGACCACCGCTTCCGGCAGCTCTCCACCGATGCCCGGACACTGTACGGCATTCTGCTGGACCGCATGAGCCTGTCCGCAAAGAACGGCTGGCTTGACGAGCAGGGCCGGGTGTATATCATTTACACCGTCCGGGAAGTGCAGGAATCCCTCTGTTGCGCCGAGCACAAGGCGGTCAAGCTGTTCCGGGAGTTGGAGGACATCGACCTCATCGAGCGCAAACGCCGTGGTCTGGGCAGACCCAGCCTGATCTACGTCAAGGACTTTTCGTCTGGACTGCCAAAAGCGCAAGTACAGAATTGCCCAAACAACAATTCTGGTGCTGTCGAAAGCGCAATTCTGGTGCAGTCAAAACCGCAAGCAAATAAGACTGATAAGAATAAGACAGAGTGGAACGATCCTGACCCTATCTATTCCGTGGGAATCCGGGAGCAGCTTGAGGATTATTTTTATCAGGCATTGGAGGTAGAACTTCTGCTCCGACTCTGCCCGGACGATGAGGATACAATCTACCAGATCGTAGACCTGCTTGTGGATACCTGTTCCACCAAACGCAAGATGTTGTGGATTGCCGGAGATGATAAGCCCACCGAGGTGGTACGCAGTCGGCTGAAAAAGCTGAACGCCGACCACATCCGTTTTGTGCTGGATTCTCTGGCAGAAAACACCGCCCCGGTGCGGAACATGAAGCAGTATCTGCTGGCGATGCTCTACAATGCGCCCACCACCATGAACCTCTACTATCAGAACAAGACGAACCACGACTTTGCGCGCGGTTCACCGAAGGCGGGGTGATGTTATCGCAAAGAAAGCTACGATTATTGCAGTCACCAATCAAAAAGGCGGTGTTGGGAAAAGCACCACCTGTGAGAATCTGGGCATCGGGCTGGCAATGGAGGGCAAAAAAGTCCTGTTGGTAGACACCGACCCGCAGGGCAGCTTGACCATCAGCATGGGCTGGCAGCAGCCCGATGAACTGCCCACTACCCTCTCTACCCTGATGCAAAAAGCCATGAACGACCAGCCCATTCAGCCCGGTGAGGGCGTTCTGCACCATGCAGAGGGCATTGACCTGATCCCGGCAAACATCGAACTGGCAGGGCTGGAAGTAGCCCTCGTGAACAGTATGAACCGGGAGAAGATGCTCAAGCAGGTGCTGGACAGTGCCAAACGGGAGTACGATTTTATTTTGCTGGACTGTATGCCCTCGCTGGGAATGCTGACCATTAACGCATTGGCGGCGGCAGACGCTGCCCTGATTCCGGTGCAGGCGCAGTACCTGTCCGCAAAAGGCTTGGAACAACTTTTGCAGACTGTCCAAAAAGTCAGAAGGCAAATCAACCCGAAGCTGAAAATCGAGGGTATCCTGCTGACCATGACCGACAACCGCACCAACTACGGAAAACAGATCAGCAACCTGATCCGGCAGGCATACGGAAAGCACCTGAAGGTGTTCGAGCAGACTATCCCACGGTCAGTCCGTGCGGCGGAAACCAGTGCGGCAGGAAAAAGCATCTTTGCCTATGACTCCAAGGGCAAGGTGGCAGAAGCCTACAAATCTCTTGCAAAGGAGGTGCTGGCAGATGCCGATCGACAGCGGAAACTTAGCTCTGAAAGGGCTAGATGACCTGTTTTCCACCGAGGAAAACCGACAGGAGGAGCAGCGGGAACAGGTGCAGCAAATCCCTATCGGTGAACTGCATCCGTTCACCAACCATCCTTTCAAGGTCGTGGATGATGAAGCCATGACCCGGACGGTAGAAAGTATCGCTCAGTTTGGTGTGCTGGCTCCGCTTATCGCAAGGCCGCGCCCAGATGGTGATGGTTATGAAATCATTTCCGGGCACCGCCGTCAGTTCGCCGCAAAGATGGCCGGACTGGAAACGCTGCCTGTCATTGTAAGAAATATGGACGATGATGCTGCCACCATTTTGATGGTCGATTCCAATTTACAGCGAGAACACATTTCGCCTAGCGAAAGGGCTTTTGCGTACAAAATGAAGATGGATGCTATGAAAAGAACTGCTGGTAGGCCATCAAAAGAAAATTCCCGACAAGTTGTCGGGAATTTTGAAACAGCCGATCTTATTGGTAAAGAAAGCGGTGAAAGTGGCAGACAAGTCCAACGATTTATTCGTTTGACGAACCTCATTCCTGAACTGCTGAATATGGTAGATGAGAAAAAAGTATCATTTAATCCTGCGGTGGAACTGTCTTATCTCTCTACTGAACAGCAGCAGGAGATGATAAATGCCATGGACGATACGCAAAATGCGCCCTCATTCTCACAAGCAAAGCGCATAAAAAAGTTGGCACAGGAGGGCAATTTCACATCAGAAGCCGTAGTTGATATTATGGGGGAAGAAAAGAAAAGCGAGTTGGATACCGTGACCATCAAAAACGAAACCCTGCGGAAATACTTTCCGCGCAGTTACACGCCCCGGCAGATGGAAAGCATCATCATCAAGCTGCTCGACCAGTGGCAGCTGAAAAAACAGCAGGCAAAACAGAAGAAGCAGGAAGAAGCGCGTTGAGCGCAGACTGAACTAAGAGACCCGATTCGGGTCTTTTTATTTTGCAAAAATAACGGAGGAAACGCCTATGAACAACACGATTGATTTCAAGACCGCAAAGACCATCGACAGCATGAGCAAGAAGCTCGACCACATCGACGATGCCGTGACCGGCTTCTTCTCAATCATGCACATGGCAATGAAGAACGAGCTTGGCAGTGCAGAGCCTTATTTCGCCGCAACCTCGCCGGTTCTGGATTTGACGGTTATCCGTCCTGACGATGCGCCGCACATTTTGGCTTGCTTCGACGAAGCAGATGAGGGTATCGGCATCTCTGAGAACGAGCCGCTGGGCTTCCGTTACAATCCTAAACAGGTTGTCAAGCTGATGGGGCAGCGGTATCTGGTCGGTCCGGTCATTTTTCACCGCTTCGATGAGGATGGCAACTTCGCATCTCTGACGATGGGCGATATGTACACCATCCAGAAATATCTGGAGACCAAGAGTGTCACCCTGATGATCGACCGAGACAAACTGACCTGCATCTGTATTGACTGAGGTGTGCCATGCTGAACTTTTTTATCGGTTTCGCATTTTTTGAAGCAGGTGCCTTTTTCGGCTTCTTCGTGGCGGCTTTGATGCAGGCGGCACGAAGCGGCGAAATCGGACTGAATGGAAAGGAGGACTCGCATGGAAGAGAACACCCTGTCGGTGCTGAAAATTGCACCGGGGCAGTATCCGCAGCAGGTCGAGATCGATAACGACCTGAAAGCCTTGCAGCAGGCGGTGGGCGGCTCCATCGGCGCAAGCTACCCTTTTGAAGATCCGGTTGCCATCGTCTATAACGATGACGGCAAGCTCATGGGACTGCCCCTGAACCGTGCCCTTCGGGATGAAAACGGAGAAATGTACGATGCCGTTGCCGGGACTTTTCTCGTGGTGGGGCTGGGTGAGGAGGATTTCGCATCCCTGACCCCGGAACTGGCGCAGAAGTACGAGCAGCTTTTCCATCAGCCGGAAGCCTTTCTGAAGCTGGGCAACCGTCTGTTGGTACTGCCGGTGCCCGATGAACCCCCTGCAGAAAAGCCCCGCACCAAGCCCCCGGCAGAGCATGACCGCTAAAATCACCCTGCTGCACGGGAGGTGATGGCAGTGCAGGAAGAAATCGAACAGAAGTCATTCAACATTATGATCTCCACCACAAAGCTGTCTGCCCGGACCGTCCTCCGGGCGGTAAAGGCGGCATTTCGGCTATACCAGTCCAAAACATCCCAAGGTAAGCAGAGCGTCCGCACTCTTCTGCGGCAGAACCGGGGCGTGTCCAGCGTGGAGATCAGCAAGACCGGCATCCGTGGTCTGGAACGCTATGCCAAAAAGTACGGCATCGACTACGCCATCCGCAAGGACACCTCTGAGGTGCCGCCCCGGTATCTGGTCTTTTTCAAAGCCCCGGACGCAGAAGCCTTCAACTCGGCGTTCAAAGAGTATTCGGCATCTTTGCTCAACAAGGACAAACGCCCCTCGGTGCTGGCACGATTGCATGAACTGGTGCAGGCCGCAGCGGAACTTTCCGGCAAAGTCCGGCGCAAGCAGGAGGAACGCGGCTTATGACCACGAAAAAGCTGACGAAGCTGATTGCGCTGTATCTGCCCTATATCCTGCTGGGGCTGGTGGCAACGAACCTTGGTGAAGCATGGCGGCTTGCCGAGGGAAAAGAACTGGGCGAACGCATTATGTCTATGATGGGCACCATCCCGATGGCGTTTGCAAACCCTCTGCCCAGCCTGCATCCGCTTGATTTGCTGGTGGGTTTGTGCTGCGGCGCAGGGTTACGGCTGGCGGTCTATTTGCGTGGCAAAAACGCCAAGAAGTACCGCCATGGCATGGAATACGGCTCTGCCCGATGGGGTACGCCCAAGGACATTGAGCCGTTCATTGCTCCGAAGTTTGAGGACAATATCATTCTGACCAAAACAGAGCGCCTGATGATGAGCAATCGCCCGCCTGACCCCAAGAATGCCCGGAATAAAAACGTGCTGGTGGTGGGCGGCTCCGGCAGCGGCAAGACCCGGTTTTGGCTCAAGCCCAACCTTTTACAATGTCACAGTTCCTATGTGGTCACCGACCCGAAAGGTAGTATCGTGGTCGAGTGTGGGAACGCACTTCTGAAAAACGGTTACAAGCTGAAGATCCTGAACACCATAAACTTCAAAAAGTCCATGCACTATAACCCCTTTGCCTATGTTCACAGCGAAAAGGACATTCTGAAACTGGTCACGACCCTGATGACCAACACCAAGGGTGAAGGGTCCGGCGGGGACCCATTCTGGGAAAAATCGGAGCGTCTTTTGCTCACTGCCCTGATTGCCTATCTGCACTATGAAGCCCCGGTGGAGGAGCAAAACTTCGCTACCCTGCTGGAGATGCTGAACACCATGCAGGTACTGGAGGACGACGAGGAATACCAGAACCCGGTGGACTTGCTGTTTGAGGAACTGGCAAAAAAGAAGCCCAACAGCTTTGCCGGGCGGCAGTACAAACTTTACAAGCTGGCTGCCGGAAAGACCGCAAAATCCATCCTGATTTCCTGCGGTGCTAGGCTCGCGCCCTTCGACATCCAAGAGTTGCGGGACCTTACCATGTACGATGAACTGCAACTGGACACGCTGGGCGATAAGAAAACGGCGCTGTTCCTCATCATGTCGGACACGGATTCTACCTTTAATTTCCTCATCAGCATGGTCTACACCCAGCTTTTCAACCTCCTGTGCGACAAAGCAGACGATGTGTACGGCGGCAAATTGCCCATCCATGTACGGTGCCTGATCGACGAGTGCGCCAACATCGGGCAGATTCCAAACCTTGAAAAATTGGTGGCGACCATCCGCAGTCGTGAGATCTCCGCCTGCCTTGTTTTGCAGGCGAGAAGTCAGTTGAAAGCCATCTACAAGGACAATGCGGACACCATCGTGGGCAACATGGATTCTCAAATTTTTCTGGGCGGCTCCGAACCTACCACCCTGAAAGACCTGTCCGAAATGCTAGGCAAGGAGACCATCGACGCCTTCAACACCTCGGATACCCGTGGCAACAGCCCCAGTTACGGCACTACGTTCCAGAAGATGGGGCATGAATTATTGAGCCGGGACGAGATTGCGGTGCTGGACGGCGGCAAGTGTATTTTGCAGCTGCGTGGCGTCAGACCGTTTCTCTCGGACAAATACGACCTGACCCAGCACCCCAACTACAAGTTGACCTCGGACTACGACCCCAAAAACACCTTCGATATTGAAAAATATCTGAACCGAAAAGAAAAAATCCACTCCGGTGATGAGTTCATCGTGGTGGACGCTGATTCGCTCCCGCCTGCCTGAACCGGTAGGCGGTTTTATTTTACCCGGACCAGAGAGGTACACCGGCAAGCTCACTCTCGCCGCAGTTTGCGGCTTAACAACAACGGCTTCAGGTGTGTACGGACGGTCTGCAACTTTCATTTATAAAGGAGAAACGACTATGGAATTCTTTAACTCTGCTATCGAAGTCCTCCAGACCCTCGTTGTTGCTCTCGGTGCCGGTCTCGGCGTTTGGGGTGCCATCAACCTGCTGGAAGGTTATGGTAACGACAACCCCGGCTCCAAGTCTCAGGGCATGAAGCAGCTCATGGCTGGCGGCGGCGTTGCTCTGGTGGGCATCACCCTCATTCCTCTGCTGTCTGGTCTGTTCGGCTAAGAGCCGCAGGCGGGGTTTCCCGCCTGTACATACGCAATCGCTCCATCTCTGCTGTGGATAACAGTCCTTTATCATAAGGAGCGCATTGCGGTACGAAACTCCACCCATCAGCGAAAGGCGGTGCTATTATGCAGTTTTTGACCCACATTATTTTTCTCCTGAACCTTCTCAAGACCCTTATCAACCACTTCAGCTAAGGACGGTGACTGCTGAATGGAAACCGTTCTTAAAGCCATTGCCGACTGGATCAAAGGCATCCTGACGGCAGGCATTATGTCAAACCTTTCCGGCCTGTTCGACGATGTGAACACGCAGGTCGGCAATATCGCCCAGCAGGTGGGCACCAAGCCCTCCAGCTTTGAGCCGAGAGTGTTCGCTATGATCGAAGCCCTCTCCCGGAACGTGGTGCTACCCATTGCAGGCATCATCCTGACCTTCATCGCCTGTTATGAATTGATCGAGATGATCACTCAGCATAACAATATGGCGCAGTTTGAGCCTGCCCTCATCATGCGCTGGATTTTTAAGACCGCTGTTTCGGTATGGCTCATCAGCAACACCTTCGATATTGTGATGGCGGTCTTTGACCTGACACAGAAGGTGGTGTCCGATTCCAGCGGCATCATCGCCGGAAACACCCGTGTCAACGACATTGGGCTTTCCATGCTGCAATCCAGCCTGATGCAGATGGACGTTGGCCCCCTGTTCGGGCTTTTCCTGCAATCCCTCTTCATCGGCATCACCATGCGCATCCTGTCCATCGTGATTTTCGTCATCGTCTACGGAAGAATGATTGAAATTTACTGCATGGTAAGCCTTGCGCCCATCCCCATGGCAACCTTCGGCAACCACGAGCAGAGCCACATGGGGCAGAACTATTTGAAATGCCTGTTTGCGCTGGGTTTTCAGGGCTTTCTCATCCTCATCTGCGTAGCAATTTATGCGGTGCTGATCCAGAGCGTAGCGATTTCCGGGGATGCCATCAACTCCATTTGGAGCATTGTGGGCTACACTGTTCTGCTCTGTTTCAGCCTGTTCAAGACCAGTTCCGTGACAAAATCCGTTCTCGGAGCGCATTAAAGGAGGTGCTTTATTGGCTGCGTATATTTCCGTCCCCCGTGACCTGACGAAGGTGAAATCGAAGGTCGCATTCAATCTGACCAAACGGCAGCTCGTCTGCTTTGGCACAGCGGCTCTCATTGGAGTGCCGCTGTTTTTTGTTCTCCGGGATTCCGGCGGCAACACTACCGCCACCCTCGGCATGATGGCGGTGATGCTGCCGGCGTTCTTCCTTGGAATGTACGAAAAAAACGGTCAGCCCATGGAAAAGCTGCTGTCGTACTATGTGCAGGCCCGGTTTGTCCGCCCGAAAATTCGCCCCTACAAGACCAACAATTACTATGCGATTTTGATGAAGGGAGGCATGACTCATGATTCCGTTTTGGAAAAAGACCGTTAAGCACAAGCGCAGGCAGAATGCAAAGCCCGTTGTGCCCCGGACCGCCCAGCAGTCTATCCCCATGCAGCGGATGTTTGAGGATGGCACCTGCCGGGTGAAGCCCAACTACTACACCCGCACCATCCAGTATCAGGACATCAATTATCAGCTTGCCCAGCAGGAGGATAAGACGGCGATTTTTGAGGAATGGTGCAGTTTTCTGAACTTCTTCGACAGCTCCATCAAATTTGAGCTGTCCTTCGTGAACATGGCAACGGATAGCACCGAGTTTGAGAAAAGCATCCGTATCCCGTACCAGCGGGATGGTTTTGACGATGTGCGCGCCGAGTATTCCCAGATGCTGCGCCAGCAGCTTGCCAAGGGCAATAATGGTCTGACCAAGACCAAGTTCATCACCTTTGGTGTGGAGGGCGAAAGCATGGCGCAGGTCAAGCCCCGGCTCGACCACATCCAGAACGATCTGCTCAACAACTTTCACCGGCTGGGGGTGCAGGCAAAGCCCCTGAACGGTGTCCAGCGGCTGAAACTCATGCACGATATGTTCAACATGGACGGTGCCAGCAAGTTTCATTTCGACTGGAAAGACCTCGTAAAAAGTGGGCTTTCGGTGAAGGATGCTATTGCACCCACCGCCTTTGCCTTCAAAAACTCCCGGACGTTCCAGATGGGCGGCATTTTTTGCGCCGCCAGTTTCTTGAGCATCACGGCATCCGACATCAGCGACCAGCTGCTGAAGGATTTTCTGGATATGGATTCCAGCCAGATCGTCACCATGCACATCCAGAGTGTCGATCAGAATCGTGCCATTAAGACCGTGAAGCGCACCATCACCGAACTCGATAGATCAAAGATTGAGGAGCAGAAGAAAGCCATCCGTGCCGGATATGATATTGACATCATTCCATCGGATTTGGCGACCTACGGCAGAGATGCCAAGGCTCTTTTGAAGGAATTGCAGAGCCAGAACGAGAGAATGTTTTTGGTGACATTCCTCGTTTTGAACACCGGGCGCACGGAGCAGGAGCTGGAAAACAACGTCTTTCAGGCAAGCTCCATTGCCCAGAAACACAACTGCAACCTGTGCAGACTGGACTATCAGCAGGAGCAAGGGCTGATGAGCAGCCTGCCGCTGGCTGACTGCCAGATCGAAATTCAGCGGGGACTGACTACCAGCAGCACGGCAATCTTCATTCCGTTCACCACACAGGAACTGTACCAGTCCGGCAAAGAAAGCCTGTATTATGGCTTGAATGCTTTGTCCAACAACCTGATTATGGTAGACCGGAAGAAACTGAAGAACCCCAATGGCCTGATTTTGGGTACTCCCGGCTCCGGCAAAAGTTTCTCGGCAAAGCGTGAGATCACCAACGCTTTTCTGGTGACGGACGATGATATTATCATCAACGACCCCGAAGGCGAATACTCGCCGCTGGTGAATCGTTTGAAGGGGCAGGTCATCAAAATTTCGCCCAACAGTACCCAGTTCATCAATCCCATGGACATCAATGCCAACTACTCCGAGGAAGATAACCCGCTTTCCTTGAAAGCTGACTTTATCCTTTCGCTGTGCGAACTGGTGGTGGGCGGCAAGGAAGGGCTGCTGCCGGTGGAGAAAACCGTCATTGACCGCTGTGTGCATCTGATTTACCGCAAATATTTTGCGGACCCCTGCCCGGAGAATATGCCCATTCTTGAGGATCTGTACAACGCCCTGCTCCAACAGGACGAGAAAGAAGCCCACCATGTTGCTACAGCTCTGGAAATCTATGTGAAAGGCTCCCTGAACCTGTTCAACCACCGTACCAATGTAAACGTCAACAACCGCATCGTCTGCTACGACATCAAGGAACTGGGCAAGCAGATGAAAAAACTGGGAATGCTCATCGTACAGGATCAGGTCTGGGGGCGTGTCACCGCAAACCGCAGCAGCGGCAAGTCCACCCGGTATTATATGGATGAGATGCACCTTTTGCTGAAAGAGGAGCAGACCGCCGCTTATTCCGTCGAGATCTGGAAGCGTTTCCGTAAGTGGGGCGGTATTCCCACGGGGCTTACCCAGAACGTCAAAGACCTGCTTTCCTCTCGTGAGGTCGAGAATATTTTCGAGAACAGCGACATGATCATCATGTTGAATCAGGCGGCAGGAGACCGGCAGATCCTCGCAAAGCAGCTCAACATCTCGCCCCATCAGCTTTCCTATGTGACCCACTCCGGCGAGGGCGAAGGGCTGCTGTTTTTCGGCAATGTCATTCTGCCCTTTGTGGACCGTTTCCCCACCGATCTGGAACTCTACCGCATTATGACCACCAAGTTGGGTGAAGTCTCGGAGGGCGTGCAGAAATGAGTGAACCGAAGCTGAACATCAAAGAGGAAACGTCCGCAAAAAAGACCCGTTCTCCCCCGAAAAAAGCCAAGGTAGAGCAGACGGTGCCCAAAAAGAAAAAGCTGAAAACCGATGCAGATAAAGCTGCGGAAAAGGCACAGCATCTGCGGTTTGGCAAGGCGGAACTGACCCCGGACGAGTTGAGCCGGTTGAGCAAGGCGCAGAAGCGTGAAATGTACGCCGCCCATGCCGCCCGCTCTGCGGTGCACCGGGAAGTTGACCAGTACGAGGATGAAAACGTCGGTGTGCAGGCTCTGAGCGAGGGCGAAAAAGCCGCCGAGACCACCCACGATATTGCCAAGAGCCGCTATGCCAGGAAGCTGAAAAAGAAAGCCAAGATGCAGGGCAAGAAGGGCACCAAAACCGCAAAATCTTCTGCACGAGAGCCGACTGCGGCACAAGATGCAGGCGCATCCGGCACCGGTGAGGGCGGCTCCAACTGGCTTTCACGTTGGAAACAGCGGCAAGAAATTCACAAAAGCTATTATACCGCCGCCCGGTCGGGCACGGCGGCGCAGACCGCAGGCGGCAAGGCGGCATCCAACGGTGCATCTGCTGCCCGGTCCGGCGTGGAACAAGCCGTAGAAAAAGGTAAAACCGCCGTCAGCACTGCCGTAAAGGGGCTGATGAATGCCGCCAAGGGCAACGCACACGTTCTGGTGATCGTGGGCGTTTTTCTTTTGCTCATCCTCATGGTGATGTCCGGCTTTTCCTCCTGCGGCATCCTCTTTTCGGGAGGTACACAGGTATCCGGGCAGACCATGTACTCTGCCGAGGACCGGGACATCCGGGGCGCAGAGCAGGACTACAAGAAGCTGGAAAAGGAACTGGATAAGAAAATCAAGCGCACCCCCGCCGACCACCCCGGCTACAACGAGTACCAGTATCACCTTGACCCCATCGAGCATGACCCGTGGCAGCTCACTTCGTATTTGACCACCCTTTACGACGATTACACTCGCAGCGAGGTACAGGGCAAATTGAAGGAGACCTTCAAAAAGCAGTACAAGCTGACCACATGGGTGGAGGTGCAGATACGGTATAAGACCGTGTGGGTCATCAGTCCGGCAGGAATCCCAGTCCCCACGCAGGTGCCCTATGAGTACCGCATCTTCCACACCAAGCTGGTCAATCGTGGCTTGGAGGTGGTTGTCCGGGAAGAATTGGATGCTGACCAATGGAAACGGTACGAGATCTTTCAAGACACCTTGGGTGGTCGGCCTTATCTGTTCAACGGCGGTCTGCCGCCCGGTGGCTCCGATGGCTCTGGTACACCGGGCATCGACTATCAGGTTCCGGCAGAAGCCCTGACGGACGAGGAATTTGCCGCCATCTACAAGGAAGCCCAAAAGTATGTGGGCACACCCTATGTGTGGGGCGGCTCCACCCCGGAAACCGGCTTCGACTGTTCAGGTTATGTCTGTTGGGTGTACAACCAGAACGGCTACAATGTGGGGCGCACCACCGCCAACGGTTTGTGGAACAAGAGCCAGCACATCAGCGAGTCAGAAGCAAAGCCCGGTGACCTTGTTTTCTTCGAGGGAACGTATGATACCCCCGGAAAAAGTCACGTTGGAATCTACCTCGGCAATGGCATGATGGTCAGTGCCGGAGACCCCATCAAGTACGCAAACATTCACTCGTCCTACTGGGAGAAGCATCTCGCCGGGTTCGGACGGCTTTCAAAATGATTGGAGGAGTTTTATGAGCGAAAAATCGGATAAGCTGCGGGCAATGCTGGAAAAAGAGAAGGAACGCCGCATCAAGCTGAACAACCGCATCGAGATTCTGGAACGGCGCATTCAGGAGGAGGATTCCGCCGAGGTCAACGAGATGGTGCGGACTGCAAAGGTCACGCCGGAACAGCTTGCTGCCCTGCTGCGGCAGTCGGCAACCGCCACCCCGAACCCGGCTGCGCTGTCTGCTGTGGGTGCAACTTTTGAGAAGGAGGTCGATACAGATGAAGATTAAGAAACTGGGTGCGCTGCTGGTATCGGCGGCACTGTGCGTTGGCATGGCGGCTCCCGCCTTTGCCTTTGAGGGCGAAGCTGCCCCGGTGGAGCAGCCTGTTCTGCCGGAGGTCGTGGAGGAGGATGTTGTCACCATCACAGATGAAACCTCTGGTGCCCTGACCCCGGAGGGCAACCTGACGCTGGTGGACGATTACCACACCAACTATTCCGATGGCAGCGGACAGCAGTTCATTACGCTGGTGTCGAAGTCGGGTGCAACTTTCTATCTGGTGATTGACCGCAACGCCAAGGGGCAGCAGACCGTTCACTTTATGAACCTTGTGGACGAAGCCGACCTTCTGGCTCTGATGGAGGAAGATGCTGCCGATGCTTATACCGCTGAAAAAGAAGCGGCGGCGCAGGCAGAACAGGACAGGCTGAAAGCCGAGGAAGAAGCGAAAAAAGCCGCCGAAGAAGCGGCAGCATCCGGCACGGAACAGCCCAAGGAGAACAAGGTCACAAAGATCGCGTCCGGCTTTCTGGGTGCGGTCGTGCTGATTGCGCTGGCGGCAGGCGGCGTTTTCTATGCCTTTGCGAAGCAGAAGCAGAAAAAGCAGGCCGAAAAAGAAGCCCTTGACCCCGATGCAAACTACACCGAGGACAAGGGTGATTTTGAAATTCCCACCGAGGACGAGCCGGAAGAGACCGGCGAGGAGGATAACACAGAAGAATAATTCTATTGGCGGCGTTTGCCGCCGTACATATTGCAATCCAAAACAGATTGGAGGGATTTTTATCGCAAAATTAGTCGTGGCGGAAAAGCCATCCGTCGCTATGTCCTATGCAAAAGTCCTTGGCGCAACCAGCCGCAAAGACGGCTACCTTGAAGGCAACGGCTATCTGGTAAGCTGGTGCGTAGGGCACTTGGTAGAACTGGCTCCACCCAACATCTACGATGCCAAGTACGTCAAGTGGAGCATTGCAGACTTGCCCATCCTGCCGCAAAAGTGGCAGTATCTGGTGTCTGCCAGTACCAAAAAGCAGTTCGGTATCCTGCAAAAGCTCATGCACCGCCCGGATGTGGATAGCATTGTGAACAGTTGCGATTCCGGCCGGGAGGGAGAACTGATCTTCCGACTTGTCTACCAGCAAGCGGGCTGCAAAAAGCCCTTTACCCGCCTGTGGCTGTCCAGCATGGAGGAATCTGTTATCCGGGAGGGTTTCGCTCATCTCAAACCGTCAACTGAATACGATGCGCTGTACAACGCAGCACTCTGCCGGGAACGTGCCGACTGGATGGTCGGTATCAATGCGTCCCGGCTTTTTTCGTGCCTGTACGGTCAACCGCTGGCGGTGGGGCGTGTTATGACCCCGGTGCTTGCCATGACGGTGGTGCGGGAAGCCGCCATTGCCGCCTTTGTGCCGGAGAAGTTCTACACGGTGGATCTGGAACTGACCAGCGGCTGCACGGCATCCAGCCGCCGCATTCCCGAAAAATCCGTTGCCGAAAACCTGCTGGAAGCCTGCCGAAAGGAGATGGTAGCAACGATCCAGCGCATCACCCGCAAGGAAAAATCCGAAAATCCGCCGCCGCTGTACGATCTGACCACCCTTCAGCGAGATGCCAACCGCCTGTTGGGATACAGCGCACAGCAGACGCTGGACTATGTGCAGAGCCTGTATGAGAAGAAACTTACCACTTATCCCAGAACTGATAGCTGCTATATCACCGACGATGACGAGGAAATGCTGGAAGAACTGACCGGGGCACTGGAAGTCTTTCTCGACATTACCCCGGCAGATGTGGACGAGGCTGTGCCCCGGACACGGCGCACCGTCAACAGGGAAAAAGTCACCGACCACCACGCCATTCTGCCCACCCGCAGTATGCTGCAAGCCGATCTGGAGGCTCTGCCTAAAGGCGAGCAGAACGTCCTGAAACTCATCATCGCCCGGACGCTGATGGCGGTCAGCAAGCCCTTCCGGTATCTGGAAACCCTGCTGACCACCGAATGTGCTGGAGAGGAGTTTACTGCCAAAGGTAAGGAGATTCTGGAGGAAGGCTGGAAAGCGGTGGAGCGCAAGGTGCTGGCAGACATCCTGAATCGGAAGCAGGAACTCACCGCCCTTTCCAATGCGGCAGAGAACGAGTGTGGCATTCTCAACGCCGAACTGAAAGAGGGGCAGACCTCACCGCCGAAGCATTTTACCGAGGACACCCTGCTGCACGCTATGGAAACTGCCAGTGCAGACAGTATGCCGGAGGGTGTGGAACGTCAGGGCATCGGCACCCCGGCAACCAGAGCTGCCACCATTGAAAAACTGGTGCAGAAGGGCTTTCTGGAGCGCAAGGGCACCAAGAAAACCAAGGTGCTGCTGCCCACGGATAAGGGAAAAGCCCTCATCACCGTGATGCCCGAAGAAATCCAATCCCCGGAAATGACCGCTGATTGGGAAACAAAACTGCTGCAAATCGAGCGCAGCGAAATGGAGCCGGAAACTTTTATGACTGAAATCAAAGAGATGATTTCCTCGCTGGTAACGACCACCGAGGCTGCGAAAGGAGCGAATGCGCTTATGAAAAACAAAATCATTGGTGTCTGCCCGAACTGTGGTGCAAATGTTGTGGAGCGTGAAAAGGGCTGGTTCTGTGAGAACCGGGAGTGCCGTTTCGTGCTGTGGAAGGACAATGCGTTCTTTAAGCGTCTGGGCAAGCGTCTGGACGCTCATGTGGCGGACAAGCTGCTGCGGGATGGTCGGGTCCGGCTGAAGGACTGCAAGAGCGTCAAGGGCAAGACCTACAATGCCACCGTGCTGCTGTCCTGTGAAGCCGATGGCCGCAGCAAGTTTTCGCTGGAATTTGAAGGTGGGTGCTGATGGAGCAGATAAAAGAAGCGGTCTACCTTATCAACGATGAACGCTATCTCCACCTCCGGGAAAACGGTGCAGGAGTCGGCTTTGCCACCTATAACAAGGTAACTGGTGAGCCGCTGGAAAGCGGGCAGATCTCGGAAAAGAACCTGCCGCCCGATGGCAGGAACGCCATTCCTGCTGCCCGGAACTGGTATCTGTTTGAACTTTCGGACGATGACCGCAAGGCCATCCAACAGGAAAGCGTAAAGATCCTCGAAAACATCCCGCAAGCTGGTATCGGCAGACGGCGCATCTGGGATGACCCCACGATTCCCAGAGATGATGTCCGGCTCATCAACAGCCACTATGATGATCTCTACCGGGTGCCGAATCATGGTGTGATTCAGGTTGACCGTTCCGATGGCAACAGTTACACGGCACGGGTCGAGCATCTGGACGACTATCATTTTGATCTGGGCGAGTACGGAAACGTCTATCACATCTGTCAGTTCGGCGAGATGATGGAGCGCACCGGCTCGACCGCCTATCCTGAGATTCAGACACAGGACGAGCAGGGCGCATGGGAGCTGGGCGGCAAAGGCTATCTTGCCATCCAGTCCTGTGAAGATGGCTGGGATTATACCCTTTATCACAGCGATTATTCTGTGATGGATGGTGGACAGATCGACACACCCGAATTGACGATTCAGGAAGTCCGGGAGCAGATTCTGGAAGCGCACCACATGGAAAAGGGGCGGCGTGTGCTGAAGGACTATGACCTCATCATGGACAAAGTTGCCGAAGCCGAAGAACTGGGGCCGTCCAATCGCCCTTCCACGCTGGAAAAGCTGGCAGAGCTGGCGGGCGCAAGAGAAAAATGTGATGCCCCGGAATGCAACCCTTTTGGATGTAAGAAAGCGAGGGATGCCCATGAACTTTAATGCTGAGGAACTGATGCTGATGATGCTCTACAACACCGGCTCGCGGCTGGAGCTGATGCAGGAACTTCGGCTCATGCAGTGCTACCTGATGCCCGATGAGTTTGCTCTCCGGGAGCTGTCCGAGGGTGTGGTCGAGAAGCTGAAACTTATGACCGATGCGGAGTTTGCCGAGCTGGAATTTCCCCGGGACTGATTTTTGCCGCCTGCGGGCGGCGTACATAGGCTCTTTTGTTCCGAAAAATTTTCGCAAACCGCAAGAAAGTGGGCTTGATAGAATCCTTCCATTCATGCTATACTAAAACCAGTTTTAATGCACAGAAAAATTGAAAGCGGAGGATAGCCAATGGATACCAAAAAAAGATCACCCATCGACCGCCTGCTTTTTGCCACCTTTCTGAAAGGCCGCACTTCATCCCGTGATGTATGGGAAGAAAAGGGCGATATGACCCCCGAAGATAACCAGAAGATCATCGAAGAAACCAACGAGATCATCAACGATGATTCCACCTATCCCTTCATCAGCTACCTGTCCGACCTGCTTGCCAAATCCAAACCCTCCGATGAAGCGGTCAAGAAGCTGCACGACTGCATCGACAAAGTTGCCGCCGCACTGGGGCAGGACAGCACCGATGTGTTCCGTGCGCTCCTTGCAAAGCTGATCGAGGAGCCGGAAGAAAAGCAGACCTTTGACCGTCTGCTGGAGATGGCAGAAAAGTTTGCCGCAAAACACGAATAAAATACCATAGATTCCATAAGCGAGTGACCTGAAAAGGCCGCTCGCTTTTTTGTTTACAACGAGATTGAAGGGAGGAACGCTATGCCAAGCAAAACCGAAGAATATCTCGCCCTTGCCCAGCGCACGGCAAACGGACTGACCCGGTACTGGGAAAGCTGGACGGACTACCTGACCACCGCATCCCGGCTGTACAAGTACCCTTTTGCCGACCAGCTCATGATCTACGCCCAGCGCCCGGATGCCACCGCCTGCGCCGACTTCGACATCTGGAACAATCGGATGAACCGCTATGTGCGCCGGGGGGCCAAGGGCATCGCCCTGCTGGACGAATTCAGCGGATTTCCGCGCCTGCACTACGTTTTTGACGTAAGCGACACCGGGGTGCGCCGCAATTCCCATGACCCGGAGGTGTGGCAGTTCAACGACGACCTGAAACAGCCGGTTTCGGAAATGTTGAGCAAGACCTACGGCATCGGCGGAGAGCGTGTCAGCCAGCAGCTTGCGGATGCTGCCGGGAAACTGGTGGCAGATTACTGGGACAACAACGGCGGCGACATCCGTGCCATCGTTGACGGTTCGCTGCTGATGGATTATGATGAAGCCGGGGTGGAGATGCAGTTCAAGTCCGCCGCCGCCATCAGCGTCACCTACACGCTGCTGGAACGCTGCGGCTTTGAGCCGGCAGGCTGGTTCGACAAGGACGATTTCCAAGCCATCCACGATTTTTCCACCCCGGATGCCGTCTTTGCCCTCGGCGCAGCCGTCAGCGACATGAGCCGGGAGGTGCTGCGGAACATCGAGCGCACCGTCAAAACTACCATCCGCCGCCGCAATGCAGAAAGGAGCCAACATGAATACGAACAGCAGGAACGTGACCTACTCGACCGTCGGGGACTACCAGCTCCCGAACCTGATCCTGAACCAGCCTCAGAAGCCGCTGGGCAAGTACGGCAGGCTGCGCTGGACCTACCTGAAGGAGCAGCACCCGGTGCTGTACCACACGATGCTGATGAACGGGAGCCTGTATCCGCACCTGATGGAGGTGGAGCAGACGGCAGAGAGCCGGATGCAGCAGACCATGGCACAGCTTCTGAAGCAGGACCCAGCCCCGGACAAAGCGCAGAATCAACTGATGTGGGTGCAACACATGAACAGCCTGAAAGCACAGGCAGAGGAACTGGTGATGACGGAGCTGATCTACAGCTAAGTTTTCTGGATGCGAACATCCCCACCGAAGCCCAGCAAATCGAAAAAATCGACCGAGCGGAGAGCGAAAAAACGCCCTCCGCTTTTGTTTTGTCGCAGGCTGAAATTGAAAACGAACTGCGGCGGCATGGATCAGGGTTTGCAGGCGGCAAACAGCGCATTATGGCACTGTACCAGACCCAGCCTGACCGAAAACTCCGTGCCAAAGCACTGGCAAAGGAGTACGGCATTGGTGGGCACTCCCACGATTTTCTGGACGGAAGCCGAGGCTTCGTCAACCACGACTGGAAGGGATTGGAATTTGACCATTACCCCGACCACCAGAAAATCACCCTGAAATGGGCGCAGGTGGAAAAGTATATCGACCTGATGATCCAATCCGACCGCTACCTGACCGATGAGGAAAAAGAGCAGCGTACCACTGTACAGGAAGAAAACGGCTACAAAGTCGGTGACGATGTAATGGTTGATTTGCCCACTGGAACCATCGAGGGCACCATTGGCTATATCGGCGAAACGGATGTTCGCATCGACACCAGCGCACACGGACAGTCGTGGGATAACGAAGTTATCAACAAACGACAATTCGAGGACGGTCTGCGGCAGAATGAACCTAGCCAGCGTGTGGATGAAATGCTGGAGCAGGCAGAAACCATCTACAAGGAATCCGAGGTGCCGGAATATGAGCGTTTTTCTGTCCGCGAAGTGGTCGGAGGTACGTCCCAGCTTTTTGCTATCTGGGATGATCTCAATGAGGGCTACTATGCAAATGATAACGGAATGGCGCAATTTACAGACAAGGAGCAGGCCGAATCCTATTGCACCGCTTTGAAAAAAGAGACGGATGAACGAACCGCCGCCGATTGGCTTGCAGTGGAAAAGGCAAAGTTTTTGGCAGAAAATGAACCTGTTCCCGCTCTCCCAAAAGAGCGTGATTACCGTGTGGGCGATACAATCCGTCTGGACGGTAAGGATTTTACGGTCGAAACTGTCGGAACTCTGAACATCCAGCTTCGTGACCCGGATGAGGTCTATCCGGTTGCCCGCTCGGAAAGCAAGGAAAATCTGGAACGGCTGCTGCGCCAGCCGGGCAACATCCATCTGCACAACCTGACGGTCAATCTCACTCCTGCGCATGAGCCGGACGAGGACAAACCGCCGCTTACGGACGAAGAACTGGACGAACTCCCCATCTCTACTGTGATGGACGGAAAAGTGCAGATCTTCCCGGATGCCGCTGCCTTGGATGAAGCTCTGAATGCTGAACCTGCGCCGGAGCCTGCTGGGAACTTCCGCATCACAGACGACCATCTGGGCGAGGGCGGCGCAAAGCAGAAATATGCCCGGAACATTGAAGCCATCCGCACCCTGTTCAAGTTGGAGCAGGAGCACCGTGGTGCCACCCCTGAGGAACAGCAGGTGCTTTCCCAGTATGTGAGCTGGGGCGGTCTGGCGGATGCCTTTGACCCCGGAAAAGATAGTTGGGCAAAAGAGTATGCCGAACTGAAAGGACTGCTTTCCGAGGACGAATACGCCGCCGCCCGTTCCAGCACCCTGAACGCCCACTACACCAGCCCCACCGTTATCCGTGGCATCTACGATGCCGTGGAGCGCATGGGTTTCCGGTCTGGCAACATCTTGGAGCCGTCCATGGGTGTGGGCAACTTCTTCGGAATGCTGCCGGACAGCATGGCAGACAGCCGTCTGTACGGCGTGGAGCTGGACAGCATCACCGGGCGCATTGCGAAAAAGCTGTATCCGCAGGCAGACATTACGGTGGCGGGCTTTGAAAACACCGACCGCCGTGATTTCTACGATCTGGCGGTGGGCAATGTTCCCTTTGGTCAGTACAAGGTCAACGACAAGGCGTACAACAAACTGGGATTCAGCATTCACAACTACTTTTTCGCCAAAGCCATCGACCAAGTGCGGCCGGGCGGCGTGGTGGCGTTCGTCACCAGCCGCTACACCATGGACAGCAAGGACAGCACTGCCCGCAAACACATGGCAGAGCGTGCCGATCTGCTGGGGGCGATCCGTCTGCCGAATAATGCGTTCCGTGCCAACGCTGGCACAGATGTTGTCAGTGATATTATCTTTTTGCAGAAGCGTAACCGCCCCATCGACCATGAGCCGGACTGGGTACAGCTTGGCAAGACCGAGGACGGCTTTGCCATCAACCAGTATTTCGTAGACCACCCGGAGATGGTTCTGGGGCAGCTTACCACCGAAAGCACCCAGTACGGACGAGAGGAATTGACCGTTGTGCCCATCGAGGGCGCAAACCTTGGCGACCAGCTTGCCGAGGCGGTACAGCATATTGAAGGGCAGTATACTGCCGCCGAGGTGGACGCTCCCGACATTGCCGAGGAAGAAGCCACCCGGCACACCCTGCCTGCCGACCCGGAGGTGAAGAATTTCTCCTACACCGTGGTGGACGGCGAGGTTTTCTACCGGGAAAATTCCGTGATGACGCAGGTTGAACTGTCCGACACCGCCAAGGGGCGTGTCACCGGCATGGTGGAGCTGCGGCAGATCGTCAACGAGCTGATTCAGCAACAGTTGGAGGCTTACCCCGATGCCGACATCAAGGCAGTGCAGGAGCGTTTGAACGCCGCCTACGATGCCTTTACCGCAAAGTACGGTCTGCTGAACGACCGCAAAAACGGGCGGCTGTTTGAGCAGGATTCCTCCTATTATCTGCTGTGTTCGCTGGAAAATCTGGACGAGCAAGGGCAGCTTAAATCCAAAGCGGCGATGTTCACCAAGCGCACCATCCGCCCGGAGCGTACCGTCACCAGTGTGGATACCCCCAGCGAAGCGCTGGCGGTGTCCATCGGGGAACATGGCAAAGTGGACCTGCCCTATATGGCGGAGCTGTTGGGCACGCCCGGTGACTATGGGCGCATTACCACCGAACTTTCCGGCGTGATCTTCAAAGACCCTGCCGCCGACCCCACCGACCTAGAAGCGGGCTGGCAGATGGCAGACGAATATCTGTCCGGCAATGTCCGGGCAAAGCTGCGGATGGCACAGTTTGCGGCAGAGACCAACCCGGAATTTGCCGTCAATGTGGAGGCACTGACCAAGGCGCAGCCCAGAGAACTGGAAGCCTCCGAAATTGATGTGCGCTTGGGTGCAACGTGGCTCGACCCGGATATTATCCAAAAGTTTATGACCGAGACCTTCCAGATCCCCTACTATCTGCGCCACGCGGTCAAGGTGAGATATTCTCCGTATACCGCCGAATGGCGTGTGGAGGGCAAAACGGCTACGGGGCGGGGCGACATTATCTCCTCCGAGACCTACGGCACATCCCGTGCCAACGCCTACAAGATTCTGGAGGAGACCCTGAACCTGAAGGATGTCCGCATCTACGACACCATCGAGGATGCCGAGGGCAAACCCAAGCGTGTGCTGAACAAGCGGGAGACTATGCTGGCGCAGCAGAAACAACAGGTCATCAAGGATGCCTTTGCAAACTGGGTCTGGCAAGATCCCCAGCGGCGCATTGCGCTGGTGAAGCAGTACAACGAGCTGTTCAACAGCACCAGACCCCGTGAATACGATGGCTCCCACATCAAATTCGTGGGCATGAACCCAGAGATCACCCTCCGGGAACACCAGCGCAACGCCATCGCCCATGTGCTTTATGGCGGTAATACGTTGCTTGCACACGAAGTGGGCGCAGGCAAGACCTACGAAATGGCGGCATCTGCCATGGAAGCAAAACGCCTTGGTTTGTGCCAGAAAAGCCTTTTTGTCGTGCCCAACCATCTGACAGAGCAGTGGGCATCGGAGTTTTTGAACCTCTACCCTAATGCTAAGTTGCTGGTGGCACGGCGCAAGGACTTTGAGACCGCCAACCGCAAAAAATTCTGCGCCCGCATCGCCACCGGCGACTACGATGCCGTCATCATCGGGCACAGCCAGTTTGAGCGCATCCCGCTGTCCTTTGAGCGGCAGGAGCGTATCATTCAGGAGCAAATTTATGAAACGCTTGCCGCCATCAACGAGCTGAAAGTCCACGCAGGCGAGAATTTCAGTATCAAACAGATGGAAAAGACCCGGAAAACGCTGGAAACTAAGCTGGAAAAACTGCGCTCCGATGAGCGTAAGGATGATGTAATTACCTTTGAGCAACTGGGCGTTGACAGGCTCTTTGTGGATGAGAGCCATTTTTACAAGAACCTCTTTTTGACCACAAAAATGCGAAATGTCGCAGGATTATCCACCAGCGAAGCGCAAAAATCCAGCGATATGTTTGGCAAGTGCAGATACTTGGACGAGATCACCGGAGGGCGTGGCGTGGTGTTTGCCACGGGTACACCCGTGAGCAATTCCATGACCGAGCTGTACACGGTCATGCGCTATCTGCAATACAGCACCCTCCAGCAGAAAAAGCTGACCCACTTCGACTGTTGGGCATCTACCTTTGGTGAGACCACCACCGCCATCGAGCTTGCTCCCGAAGGTACAGGGTATCGGGCGAGGACTAGATTTGCCAAGTTCTTTAACCTGCCGGAACTGATGTCCATGTTCAAGGAGGTTGCAGACATCAAGACTGCCGACCAGCTTCATCTGCCTGTGCCGGAGGCAAAGTTTGAAACGGTGGTGGCAAAGCCGTCCGACCTCCAAAAGGAGATGGTGCAGGAGCTGAGCAAGCGTGCCGCTGAGATTCACTCCGGCACGGTGGATGCGTCTGTGGACAATATGCTCTGCGTCACCAACGATGGCAGAAAGATTGGCTTGGATGTTCGCCTGATGAACCCCATGCTGCCGGATGACCCCAACAGTAAGTTAAACGTCTGTGTGCAGAATGTGCTGAAAATCTGGGAGGAGGGCAAAGACCAGAAGCTGACCCAGCTTTTGTTCTGCGACCTCTCCACCCCGAAAAACGACGGCAATTTTAACGTCTATGACGATATTCGCAAAAAGCTGATTGCCGCCGGTGTGCCGGAAAACGAGATCGAGTTCATCCACAATGCCGACACCGAAGCAAAAAAGGCAGCGCTCTTTTCCAAAGTGCGCTCCGGCGATGTGCGAGTGTTGCTCGGAAGTACGGCGAAAATGGGAGCCGGAACCAACGTCCAATCGCGGCTTGTGGCGGTGCATCACTTGGACGTGGGCTGGAAGCCCAGCGACATGACCCAGCGCAATGGGCGCATCATCCGGCAGGGCAATATGAATAAGGAAGTCAAGGTGTTCAATTACGTCACGGAAGGGACATTTGACAGCTACCTCTTCCAGACTCTTGAGAATAAACAGCGATTCATCAGCCAAATCATGACTTCCAAATCCCCGGTGCGCTCCTGCGAGGACGTAGACGAGCAGGCGCTTTCCTATGCGGAAATCAAAGCACTGTGTGCCGGAAATCCGCTCATCAAGGAGAAAATGGACTTGGATGTACAGGTGGCAAAGCTGAAGGTGCTGAAAGCCGACCACCAGAGCCAGAAATTCCGCTTGCAGGACAAATTGCTGACCAAGTTCCCGGCTGACATTCAGGAAACGAACGCCCACATTGCCGGGCTGAAAGCCGATGCACAGCTTGCCGCCGCCCATCCACAGGGCAAGGAGGAGTTTTGCGGCATGGTCATCAAGGGTGTTGCCTACGACGAGAAAAAGACCGCCGGTGAGCGTCTGGTGCTTGCCTGCTCCGAACTGCCCAACGCCGAGGAAAAAGTCATCGGCAGCTACCGGGGCTTTGAACTGTCCCTGCGGTTCGATGCTTTCCGCACGGAGTATCAGGCACTTTTGAAAGGGCAGCGGAAGTACACGGTGCCCTTGGGCACCGACCCTTTGGGCAACATCATTCGTCTGGATAACTCCCTGAACAATTTCCCGGAGCGTATCACCGCCGCAGAAAACGAGCTGGATACCCTGCATCAGCAGCAGGCAGCGGCACAGATTGAGGTGGAAAAGCCCTTCCCGCAGGAGGAAGAACTGGCAGAGAAGTCCGCACGACTTGCAGAATTGAACGCTCAGTTGGATGTGGACGAAAAGAGCCACGAGCCGGAACAGGATGAGGAAGAACAGGAGGATGCACCTCGCCGTCCCTCGGTGCTGGCGGCACTGGAAGAAAAGTCGGACAAGACGGAGCCGGTGAAGCCCTTCCGCAGTTATTACGACAAGGATGGTGATGCCCGGTGAGCGACCGCCGTGACCAGCAACTCCATTTCCGGGTCAGCAAGGCGGAATTGGAGCGGATTCGGAACAAAATGGAAGCCAGCGGCATCCTGAGCATTGGCTCCTATCTGCGCAAGATGGCACTGGACGGGTATTGTCTGCATCTGGATCTGCCGCAGCTGCGCCGGATGGCGTATCTTCTGCAGATGTGTAGCAACAATCTGAACCAGTACGCCAAAGTAGCCAATGAAAACGGTCAGATTTATACTGCCGATCTGGAGGATTTGCGCGCCCGGTTGGATGAACTGATCAGCGTCAGCAAGCAAATTCTTGCAAAGCTGACCGAGCTGTAACACTGCCCGCAGTCAAACACTGCGGGTTACATAAATTTTATTAGCATAAGGATTACCACTCATCTTCATCCTCGTCATCCTTATTGAGCAGTAAATCTTCAAATTCATCGGCATCATCCGACGCAAGCCGTTCCGGGTGGAAGCGCATATCAAGCTGCTCCTGCGCAAGCTTCCGAATCTCAGGCCGCTTGTCATGGGCTTTGTTGTTCAGCCATTTTATTTGTTCTTTGGAAAGTCTCCATGGCAAAGAAAGCAGCTTGTTTTCGATCATCTGCGCAGAGCGTACATCTGGCGGCAGAGCAGCGCACTTTTTACAGATGTGCGCTGTATGACCTTTGCCCGAAAACTTTTCATTTGCTTTGTACTCGTCGCAGACTTTACAATAATGTCCGTGCTTTTTCATGGGACAGATTCCTTTCACAGATATTTTTACCAGTGTATCAGATTTTGAAGTCAATTCCAATTTATTTTTAAGAAAGGGGGGCGTTCGATGGCCACAACACGTTTGATTGCGCTGCACAAAAACAAGGGCAAGTCGGTTGCGGCCTGCCTGAAAAGCCGCACGGACTACGCGAAGAATCCTGACAAAACGAACAAGGGAGAACTGGTCAGCAGCTATGAGTGCAGCCCCTTGACCGCAGACGAAGAATTTATGCTTTCCAAGCGGCAGTATGAATTTGTCACTGGGCGCATACAAAAAAATGATGTGATCGCCTATCAAATTCGACAGTCTTTCAAACCCGGTGAGATCACCGCCGAAGAAGCCAACAAGGTGGGCTACGAACTGGCAATGCGTTTCACCAAAGGCAAGTATGCGTTTATTGTCGCAACGCATACCGACCGAGAACACATTCATAATCACATTATCTACAACTCCACTGCATTGGACAGCACCCGAAAATTCCGGGATTTTTTGTTGTCCGGGCTGGCGGTGCAGCGATTGAGCGATTTGATTTGTCTGGAACACCAGCTGTCCGTCATTGAAATCAAGCCGTATCGGGAGCGGCAGAAACGCACCCTTTATCCACCCAGAGAAAGCAATCGGGATAAGCTGTGTGCCGTAATCGACAACATCCTGCTGAACGAAAAATCTGTAGACTTTGAATCCTTTCTTCAAAAGCTGGAACAGCAAGGCTATGAAATCAAACGAGGAAAACACACTTCGGTCAAAGGCGCACGGCAGAAACGCTTCATCCGTTTTCGCACTTTGGGCGCAGGATACAGCGAAGATGAAATCAAGGCGGTCATCGCCGGAGAAGCCGAACACCGCCCGCATCAGAAGCAACCACCGAAAGAGCAACCATTCCATCTGTTGGTGGACATTCAGGCAAAGCTCTCCGAGGGCAAAAGCGAAGGCTATGCACGGTGGGCGAAACGCTACAATTTGAAAGAGATGTCCAAGACCCTGATTTTTTTGCAGGAAAATAAAATCGGCAGCATCGAAGAAATGCAGGAGCGTGTGGATGCTGTTACTGCTCACTATCACGAACTGGGCGATTCCATTAAAGCCTCTGAAAATCGGCTGGCAGAAATTGCGGCGCTGAAAGCGCATATCACCAACTACGCCAAAACGCGACCGGTCTACGATGCCTACCGTAAGACCGGATACAGCAAGCGCTTTCTGGAAACGCACCGCACGGAGATCACGTTGCACAAGGCAGCGAAAGCGGCGTTTGATGAAGCCAACTTGAAAAAACTCCCCAAGGTCAAGGAGTTGGATGCGGAATATTCCAAGCTGCTGACAGAAAAGAAAGTACGCTACCCGGACTACCGCAAAGCGAAAGAAGAAATGCAGGAGCTTCTTCGTGCAAAGAGAAACGTAGAAATATTCTTTGCAGAGGAAAAGAGCATTGCCGAAAAAATGAAGTCCCGATAAATGAAGATAGCCTAGGACCCTTCCCTCGTGGAAGAGCCCTAGGCTATCTTTTTTGTTATAAAAGTGTTTGGAACAAACGCGCAGCCTGCATCGGTACGATGCAGAACAAATGGGTTTGGGCACAGCCCAACAAGCATTTTGAATTTGGATTTGAAAAATCTGATTCAAAAATCGCGAGTTGGTACCAGCTCGCCCTGCTTGCAGAGTTATTTTTAAAGATGAATCAATTGCGTACAGTGCGCATCAAATGAGTCATCATGGGAAACCGCAATAATTGTCATATTATATTTCTGAGCAAATGTCAGCAATCGGTTTACCAAAACGCTTTTTGTCTTTGAATCGAGCGCACTGGTGACTTCATCCAAAAGAATGATCTCCGGTCGACGCAATAACATTCGGGCAAGACCGATTCGCTGCCGTTCACCTCCGCTGATATTGCTCCCATCTCCTTGAATCTGGTAGGATTGATCTCTTCCTTGAATGAAGTCCTGTAATACGCACACATGAATTATTTCCTCAATCCATTCTGGATAAAAAATATCTCCCAATACGAGGTTTTCATACAAGGTTCCATCGATCAGCGCAGGTGTTCTCTCCACTAACAGCACCCTGCAGTGGTAATCTTTCAAATCAAAATTAGAAATCAATTGATTGTTATACTTTATACTGCCACACAGCCCGTCCGCTGGAATCAACCTGGACATCAATTCGATTAAGGTCGTTTTTCCTTTACCACTGGCAGCTTTGATCAGCACCAAATCTCCCCTCTTAAACTGAAATTGCAGACCAACAAGAATTTTATCACCACAGTCGGTATACTGGAACTCGTGAATCTCAACACGCATTTCCTCGAAATCCTGCATGAGATTTCCACGATGCTCGTCAGCTTTTTCTGTATACAGGGATTTTGATTTTGCATACATTTCGGATGCTTTCTTTTGATCTGCAATCAAATCGGTCAGCAAAATGATCGGACCATTTAATTTTTGAGCGATAAGCATCATCGTGATCGCATCGCTCCCAGTTGCTTTTCCAAGCTTGGCAAGCAAAATCGTTGAGACAAGAACAATAACGGGCAACGTGTTGATCATGAATGTCAACATTGCATTTCTCAAAGCGGTATACCGGCTTAAAGGAACAAGTACAGACTGGCTGATCTGGTCATGGAATGTTTTTAACTTGTTGGAGAAGAAAGCCTCATTGTTTAATGCGTAGATCAAATTTCGATTGTTTAAGGTGTCTAGCAATTTCGAGTTTATTTCAGAATATCTGGTTTGCTTTTCGGCTGTATATGCAGCTTCCTTTTGCGCATATAGCTTTGAGAGTAAGAAAATCACGATAATAATGAATACGGTAATCATCGTAACCACTGCATTATGAAGAAGTAGGATCAAAAGATATGCCAGCAGCAGAAATGTTTGAAGAATGGTGTTCACAACACCCGTTGACATCCATTGCGAAATGACTTCCGTATTCCGATTGACTGCGGACACCAAATCTCCTGCTTTTTGGAACTGTACAGAAGAAAGATTTTTCAGGAAGCAGCCATAGGTATATTCTTGTAATTTGAGTTCGCCAACCCCTTTCAGCTTTCGGAAAAAATATTGATCGGAAAAAACAAGCAGAACAAAAATGACTGCACCAATGCAAAACAGAACGGAAGTTTTTGAAAAAAGACAAAGATCAGACTGTGCGGAATACGCCATCAACCGATCCAGCAGTTCAATCAGGAGCAGATTCCATGCAAATTCAATTAAAAACGAGAGCGAAAATAAACTTCTGTCTTTTTTCAACGAAGAATACACATTCAGCAATTTTTTCATCGTTCACCTATCTTTTACAGTTGAATGATTTGAGAGCTATACGGATCAAACTCTTCCCCATGACAAATAATCACAAGGGTCATTTTATGCTTCTTCGCAAAATCAACGATCCCCTTTGAAACGGCTTCTTTCAGGTCGTGGTCGAGTGCACTGGTTGGCTCATCAAGAATGAGAACATCTGGCTTACGAAGCAGAAGCCTTGCAATCCCGATTCTTTGCCGTTCACCACTGCTCAAGTTTTCGCCACCATAAGGTATTGCATACGCAAGCCCATGTTCCGCAACAAATTCCGACAGACCGCATGCCACAACCACTTCATCTATTTCATCGGGAGCTGCATTCCATTCCATCGTTATATTTTCTAACACAGTTCCATAAAATAACACGGTGTTTTGCTCGACCATCAGAACGCGTTTTTTATATTCATCCGGATCGAATTGTAAAAAGTCCTGCCCATTATACCTAATATGTCCGTTGATCTGATTGGGTGAAATCATTCGGGTGATTATTTTTGCAAGTGTGGATTTTCCTGTTCCGCTTTTTCCTTTTATTAAAACCACTTCGCCTCGTGAAAATTTGATATCAAGTTCACGTGGTGGCAACGTAGACTGTTCATTGGAAGGGCAGAATCTATTGGATATTGTAATGTCAAAGTTTTTGAATTCTGGAACTTCTTGTTGCAATCCTTTTTCTGTAAGCGAGTCCGAATGGATTGTCTTCTGTACCCTGTTGTATATATCAGTCGACAGATGGCATTGAGAAATATCATCACCGATCGACTGGATGGAATTTGAAATCTTCACCATGGAGTCCATGATAACAATTGTTTCGCCAACCGACGCATATCCATAAAAGGATAAAACGACCCCTAAAAACAAAACCATAAAAGGAAGAACTTCCCCAGAAAAAACAAGCTGAGTAATAAAAACTGTCTTTCTTACGATCGCGATTTTTAACGTTGATGTATAATTTTGCTCTACAACTTTTTCGAATTGTTCCTCAAAATAATCTGCTTTGTCCAGCTGTCGAATTGTGTTAATGTTTCTCTCTGTGTTTACGATATACTGGTTCAGAAAGCCCTTCATTTTTTGCCGATTATTTTCTGCTTTTGCAAATGCTATGCTGCAGCTGTTTGCAAGCCAAGAACTAATCAATAAAAAGAAACAGGCAATCAATGTTAAATAGAAATTTATCGACATTATCAGAAAAATCATAAATGCCACATTCAAAACTTCTAATGTTAGCTCTGATTTTCCCGAAGTATACCATGGCATCATTTTATATGTATCTTCTGTCAGGTTATAGAGCAATGTTCCTTCGTTCTCTTTTGTTTTATGCCACAAAGATTGATTAAAGATTAATCTTTGACCTTCCAGAATACCATCATTATCCAGACAGTTCTTGACGTATGACCTTAAAAATTTAAGCATAAATGTCACAAAAAACAACGCCATCAAAGATCCGAACATAAAATAATTCAAGTTTTTCTGATCAATAAACTTTTGCAGATATATTTCTCCCAAAAATGTACACGGCATATAGATCAAAGATATAAAAAGATATAGGCATTTATATGCACGTATTCTTCTTGAAAACTTGAACATTATTACTCCTTCTGGTGAATACTATGTAAAAGGTTATTAATTAAGCTGCAATTTCCTATAACACAAGGATGCCTTTAACTTGGGCTTTTATACACAAATACAAGCACCAATCCCACAAACTAAATCGTTCAGGGTTTGATGCTTGTATTGTTTGATCATCTAAAGTTTTCAATCGCTTTAGATCATTCTGTTAGCCGTGCTTGCCCCAGCCATCGACTTCCATCATAATGGGTTTCTTATACATATTATCACCTCCTTTCAAGTTTAGAGTAAGTCCAGTTTCTTTAATTGATTCATGAATTCCTCGACATCTGGAGAAACTGTATCAGAAGAAACTGAATACTTTTGACATAATTGATTGATAATTTCTTCTTGACTATTTCCGCCTTCCAGCATTAATAATATTTCGTAACTGATGTTATTCAATATATATACTTTGCCATTTGTGGAGAGAAATCCCGTACTTTCGTCATCTAATCGTGCAGTACATTGTCTTTTGAAATTATGTAATTTACAAATTTTCATTTTCAATTCCTACATTTATAAAATTTCAGTGGATTATCGGGCATATGGACATCGCCCATCTGATTCAATAAGGTCTTTAGTTGCTGCAAATGTGCAGCCCCTGCATCCACCTTTGCACCATTTCAGAATACTACAATTCTTGCAGGCCCCTTTTATATCTTTAATGGAAATATCTCGTAATTGACTAAATACTTTTGAATTTTCCCATATATCAATTAAAGAATGTTCTTTAATATTTCCAGCTTTCAATTCAGGAATAGACGACATCATAGAGCATCCATACACATCACCAAAGGCATTCACAAAGAAATTGTCTTTACCTGCTGTACAACCAAAACTATTTTCAGTAGATGTATAGTACAAATCCTCTTTGACCCAATATTTTATATCTTCTGCCCGACCAGTTTCATATAAAGGCCAATAAAGCTCCCACGGTAATTGTCCTTCCTCGACAGGAACAATCCTCAGCGAAACTGGAAGTTTTTTCTGCTTTTTCAAATCTGTCATCTGCAGAATGAATTGTTTTAGCTCGCCATATGTTAAATAGCAATCTCTGACATTCTTTTTTGCATTGCCTACAGTAGCTAAGAGCATGATTGCTGCTTCATGTATTCCCAACTCATGCATTAGTTCTAATGTTTCCGGAATATAATTCACATTATATTTTGTAAGAGTTATAATCCCATCGACTGCAATGCCGCAATTCATCAGGTTTATGATTCCTCTTTTGGTTAATTCAAATGTTCCGCTTTTTCCACGTGATTTATCATGAATTTGAGCAGTTGGACCATCCAAACTGACACAGATTCTATCAACGTTTGTTTGCGCCAATTTCTTTGCAATAGACTCATCGATCATTGTTGCATTTGTATTGACAAAGTAATTAAAATAGTGCTTATCTGCCAATTTGAGGATTTCGAACCAATCCTTCCGTAGAAAGGGTTCACCGCCTTCAAATCCAACGCGTAAAATTCCAATTTGATCAAACTGCTCAAAGATATCCTCAAAGTCCGATACCTTGAGCAAATGATTTGAAATAGTCGATTCACATTCAGCTTCTGCATAGCAGAAGTCACACCTCAAATTGCAATATGGGTAGATTGAAAAATCTACGTAGGTTGGATTTACCATTTGATTTTTCCTTTCCACATTTAAATGCGTCTCAAAATACGTGCAAGCTGTTTGCATTCTATTACTTTTTTCATCAGTTGTCAGCAAATTTGTCATGAATTCCCGAAATCATGGCATGAAGTCGTGCATTGGCTCAGTCGGTGATTTCAAGTCATTCAAGCCCCCCCCAAAAAAAAACACTTTTCTTGCATCAACAATTTTAACAGTCGATTACAAGAAAAGTGTGGATTAACGAAAATAAGTTAGCCGAATGAGCTTATAATATCGTGGAGGATACCCATCTGGTTCTTAGAAAAGTCTTTTCCTCGTTGGCTAGGGGAAAGATACTCTTGTCGAATTTTTCTCAAGAGATTACACTGTTCCTCCGTAAGTCCAGAAAGCGAAAGGACATTCGTTGTTTCTAAATCTAGCAGTTCATCGGTAGAAACTCCAAACAGAAGTGAAATACTAACAAGAACATCTAATGGAATAGCATGAGCGTCACTTTCATAGCCGCTAATTGTAGAAACGGCCTTGTTCAACCGCTTTGCAAGTTCAGCTTGCGACCAGTTTCGACTTTCTCTCAAGTTTTTTAGCTTTTCACCAAGATAATGCTCCATTTCTGTTCACTCCTATCCTATTAGAGTGTACTATTTGCATATTCGATATAATCGTACTATAATTATTAAAATGTTCGATTATGTCGAATTTCATTGACTTGCGAAAGGAGTTGCGTTATTTTGGATGACAAAAAGATCATCAAATTGCAGTGGAGGATTGGCAAAATGAGAATTTTGATTTGTGATGATGAGCAAAAGTTGATTGACTTAGAGCTTTCTATTCTTCAAGAATATTGTCGGTCCACTAACATCGCTGCAACATTTTTTACATTCACAGATTCCCTAAGTGCTGGAAATATAGGTGAATTTGATATTGCGTTCTTAGATATTGATATGGAGAAACTAAATGGAATTGAGCTGGCTCGAAAATTGCGATCAAAAAACCCGACTTCCATTATTATTTTTGTTACAAACTTCATTCAATACGCCCCTGAAGGCTATGAAGTAAATGCTTTTCGTTATCTATTAAAGTCTGATATTCCTTACAAGCTCATTCCATACTTTGTGAATTCGCTACAAGAAGTTATTGATTCTCGTCAAACCGTTACTTTTTCGATTAGCGGCGAGTCGATAGATGTTCAAACCAAAAACATTTTATATCTAGAATCCGACAAGCATATTATTGTTATGCACTTAATTAATGATGCACGGACTGAGTATCGCTTTTACGGAAATATGGCGGTTCTTTCTGACAAACTTCAAAATCTAGGCTTTCTACGTATACATAAGAGCTACCTAGTAAATATGGAATACATTGAGCTCTTTCAATATGAAAAAGTTTATCTAAAAAGTGGTGTATGTGTTCCATCCAGTGAAAAAAAGCATAAAGAATTGAAACAGCTATACTTAAAATGGAGGGGAAAAAGTCGATGGGAACTTTCTTAAGTCTTTGTTATACCGCTGTTGATACAATATGTTTGATTTTATTTTTAGATGTTTTTGAGCAACGTCGCTTTGACGGATTAAAATTCCACCTCCATGTATTGGAATATGTACTTCTGAGTTGTTGGGTTCCTTTAATTCTTTCAATCATTGTTGGACACAATCAAGCACTAAAAATTTTAATCATTTTACTGATCGATTTCATAATCGCTAAAAGGTTATATACAGAAATCTCGACTGCTATACTCTGCTTCTTTGTTAGCCTTGAATATTTATTATCATACTGCTTATCTTTCACTGTTGGAATGACATGCAGTGTAATTTTTGGAATGGATTCTAATACATTTCAATCTTCACCTATCTGCGTAATTATTTATGGTATAATCGCTTATTCTTTACAGCTATTTTTAGCACTAATGTTCCGAAAAATCATGCGCCCCAGAAGGTTTGGAAAAAATCGACATTCTCTCCGAATATCACAAATAATTATGTACGGGTTATTTCCAAGTGCTTCGTTTATGGTATTGATTGTTCTACTCTATATATCCACCGGAAGAAATGTATCAGAAGCTATACTAGCATTTACTTGTGGATTGATTATTGCTGCAAATGCAGCAATAATCTTTCTTCTAGAACGTATGGAGCAGGCTATGGAACGAGAGCAACAGCTATTTTCATTGGGACAGCAACTTGAGGTTCAAGTACGGAGCATGGAATCTGCCAGCAAACTTTTCTCGGAACAACGCAAAAAAGTACATGATTATCGCTCACATCTCAACACTCTTCGTGTGCTTTTGCAGAACCATGAATACGAGCCAGCAGAAGTCTATTTGAACTCAGTATCCAAGCAACAAACCGAACGACTTTTTTTGGTAAATACTCATCATTCGATTTTGGATGCATTATTTAATACGAAAGCGTCAGAGGCAATTCAAGAGGGGATTGAAATTGATTTCAGAGTAAACGATTTATCAATGTTGCCATTTGAAGCAGCTGATATGGTTGTACTGCTTTCAAATTTGCTAGATAATGCAATTGAAGCCAATCGATCATACTGTGGAAGTAAGAAGATTCATGTAACAGCATTATGGAAAAAAAGCTTTTTATTTTCTATTCGAAACACCTCAAATCCTGTCAGAATTGAAAACAACACTATTCAAACGACCAAACCTGACCCCCAACTTCATGGTTTTGGACTTTCCAATGTGAAGCTTATCCTTGAAAAATATAATGGTGATTTCACTATGGATTATGAGGACAACTGGTTTCAATTTACTGGAGAAATTTCACAATAACCGATTTTGTGACAGAAAAAACCTACTTGATGACAAAAAAGTTGATTTATTTGCAAACTCAAGGTATTTAATTTATAAACTTTCAAGCATGGGAGTATGGATTGAATGAACCTCATTGCAACACACTTGGCAAAAAGGTTTTTGAAGAGGGAGCTAATTGCAGAAGAATCTCTTGAGTGGTGCATTTACGGAATCGAAAAAAGACTGTCAATGTTCACTACATGGACTCTTTTAATCTTATTGGGGAGTTACTGCTTCGGCTTTCGACGAACTATATCTTTTGCTGTTTGTTTTGTTGCATTAAGAAAATATTCAAATGGGTACCATGCAAAAACGTATATCCATTGCTTATTGCTTTCTTTAATTCTCCAATCAGTTTCCATGATACTCATCAAAGCTCTCCCTACTAAATTTTTTGGGTTTGTTTGGATATTCTCTGATTTTGTGATTCTCAAAATTGCTCCTGTTAATAACAATCAATTACATTTAACGCAGTCAGAATTGTCTGCTCTAAAAGAACGAATCCCCTATGTGCTTTTTTTCGTCAACCTAACATGTATAATCTTAAGGTCACCACCAATTGAAAAAACACTTTCTAATGAGCTGGAAGGATTAACAGCTGCAATGTTATCAGATGCCTTGACGCTGCTAATCTTTGTATTAAAGAAAATATATGGGAGGATTATCCATGGAAATGAAAGTAAGAAATCTAATAAAAAAATCTCTTGAAAAAATGATGAAAAAAGATATGGAAGTCTGGCCGCCTGAGTGTTCCGGTTGGTTGTATCAACCGTGTCGTCCCAAATCACAGCTTATTAAAGATACTGACCCTCCCAAAAATCGATAACTTCATCAATTTTGTTTTTATTTTGAGGCTTTCTTAGACTCAAGGAAATCGCATTTTGAGTACATCATGCTAGACTTTAAGCCTAGTATGATGCACTTTTTGTTTACACTACGTTTGAGGAAAGCTATGCCGATTATCAACTTAAAGGAACACTACCCCACTGCGCATCCAAAAGACTTTTTTGTAGAAGTATCTGATGAAGTCCATCAGTTTCTCTTGTCTATGAAACGCAAAGAGGATGCTTTTGCCAGACAGGTGAGCCGTTACCACGCATATCACTCGCTAGACGATCCCGCTTTTTCTGCTGAGTCGTATCTTCTTGTGCCCACTCCAACACCTGCGGAGATCATAGAACGGCAACAGCATCTTGTGAACATCAACCATACAATTTTAGCTTTGTCTCCAAAACAAGCAAAGCGGTGCTACGATTACTTCTATTGTGGGATTTCCATGCCAAGCATAGCCGAAAAAGAGGGCACAACAGTAGGAAGTGTCTCGGGAAGTATTAAATCTGCTTTAATTAACCTCAGAGAAAAATGCAATTTGTTCATCAAACCCTAACTTTTACCTGTTTTTTGTCCTATATAGTATAGGGATGTTTTTCTCTATCACGGAAAAGTGCAACCGCATTTTCCATGCTCCGCCCGCCTTGCCATCATCGACAAAGAAAGGACGAAGAAACATGAAAAGGAGATTGATCGAGTACCAACCGAACCCCGGCAACCAAAACTTGGTCCGCCGCCGATTGCATCTTTGCACTCTGACCTTATGGCGCAGCTTGCGACTGCGTTGCTTTGTGGTCGGAGGGCTGGCTTATGTACTTTGACTCTTACATTACAGGAAAACGCATCCAGCAGCTGCGCAAAACCAAAGGCTTAACGCAAGAACAATTTGCCGCAAAGCTGAATATCAGTGACCGCCATTTGGGAAAGATCGAACGAGGGGAAGGAACTGCTTCCATAGATTTGTTGGTAGAAGTAGCCATTTCACTGAACACCACTCTGGACTTTTTGATTCTTGGCGTATTGGACACTCCACGGGAAAGGGAGCTTAATGCACAGATCAAAAAGCAGCACCAGAAAATCCAGATTATCAAAAATAAGCTGAGCAATCTTATTGACGAACTGGATGCATCTGTATAACCACCATAAAGAAGTCGAGAAGCGATTCTCGGCTTCTTTTTTTGCGCCATTTTTTCGACGAATCTACGAAAAATCGGAACTGGCAGTTCCAGTTTTTGAGAAAAATCCGCTCAAAAAAGTGGCAAAACCGGAACTACCAGTTCCTTAAAAAGACAGTGTTTCCACGATAAACTATTGTCACAGCAAGGGCAACACCCCAGACGGGGAGATACCCGAAGCTGTAAGACGTACCTTGAAAACTGAATATCATTCCCTCGGACAAAACAATGAAACTTCCGTAATTCGCGGCCCGGCCATAAAGAAGGCGGGGTGGCTGAAAAGCCAATGAGAGGAAGGGTGCAGTCCCCCTCACCGAGGTGTATTCCAACCCCCACCGGGCGTCGAGGACAAATAGGGTGGGACACTTAAAACAAAATCTTCAAAGCCCACCACCGGAATTCTTCTGAATCAAGGCAGTGGGCTTTTTCCATACCGAATATTCATTCTGATGACACGGAGGTAATGATTATGAGCCGTACTTTTACCCACAAGACCGATGAATCGACCCTGACCACCCTCTGCCCCCGCTGCCTGAATGCCTTTCGGAACACCCGTGGCATCCGTGTCCGCCGTGCTGACCCCCACCAGCTCACCAAGGAGCCTTGCACCTACTGCCAGACCAACTTTGGCTACGACTACTACATCCAGCCCACCAGCCCGAAATCCACCTACTTTAAGAAGGGACGGTTTGATGATGAATCTGAATGCGCTTAAGATCGACCCAGAGTTTCAGGGCAAGATCCCGCCGCTGAACGCCGAGGAGGAGCACATCTTAGAGCAGAACATGATTCAGGAGCGGCGGCTACTGAATCCGCTCATCATCTGGAACGGTTACATACTGGATGGACATTCCCGGTATCGCATCCTCAAGCATCACCCGGAGATCGCTTTTGAAGTGAAGGAAATCCAGTTGCCCGACCGTTACGCTGCACTGGCATGGATTTGTCAGAATCAGTTGGGGCGCAGAAACCTTGACCCGGAACGCCGGAAGTTCTTGATGGGGAAAACCTATGAAAACGAAAAGCTCTCTGTAGGTGGGTCAATTCATCGAGAACATGATGAATCTGGGAGATTCACCTCATGTGCTCAAAATGATCACATGAGGTCAGCCGAAGGACGCACCTGCGAACGTATTGCTGCCAAAAACGGCGTTACCCCAATATTTGTTCGTCGAGCTGAAAAGTATGCGAAAGGCGTTGATGCGGCGGAAGCTGCCGTCCCCGGTGCAATGGAGGAAATACTGACCGGGCATATCAAGGCTACCGATGCCGAGATCACCGCTTTGGCGCAAACCCCAAAAGAAGAAATCCCGGCAATCATTAAGGAGCTGCGCAAACCCAAGAAGGACCGGAAAGCAAAGAAGCCGACAAGCCCGGAAAAATCCGATGTTGCTGCCGACGATGCTTCTGATTCCGATGAAGTCCATACCGAGGATGAAATTGTGCCGGTAAGCAATTCGCCCCCGGATTTCAAAAGGAGTATCCAAGGTCACAAACGCTGTCTTACAGACGAAGATCGAAAACGACTTCGGCAATCCATTGACAACCGCCATCATAAAACGACCGTTGCGAACGGCTCAATTATGATGTGCGAAGTTCAGGGCGCAAAGGAGGATTTTATCCGCCGCTGGAATCTCGTATTCAAAGACTATCCCGATGTTTTTGAGGACAACGACTGCCGAAGTGCCATTCTTTTTCTGATTGATGACACTTCTGCCTATCTTCAGACGATAAAGGAGAGAGTGCTATGATGAATTCTAATCTGAACCTTGCCAAGCTGCCCGAATGTGTTTGCGAGATGCGCTACATCGACAGCGCACTCTTGACCCCCTGCGCGGAATACCAGCGTGTTTTGCGCACCAGAAAGGTGGAGGAGATTTCTGCTACCTTTTCGGAGTACGTTGCCAACGAACCGAGAGTCAGCTACCGTGATGGTCGCTACCATGTTTTTGATGGACAGAACACCATCGAAGCTCGTATCGCCTGCAACGGAGGTCATGACCTCCCGATCCTCTGCAAAGTCTTTCACGGTCTTTCCAAAAAGGATGAAGCCCTTTTGTTTGCTGTTCAGACGGGCATTTCCACCGATCTGACCGCAGGTGAGCGGCTTCGTGCTGACATCGTGGCAGAAGATGAGGATGCTTGTGCATTTGTTGCAGCCACCGAAGCAACTGGTGCTACTTTTGCACTGGATGGCATCCGAGCCGAGTGGAAGATCTACTGCATCCGCTCTGCCTATTATATTTACAAGAACTACGGTTCTGACATCTATCAGGAAGCCCTGAAGATCATCGTGGAGGCATGGTGGGGCGATTCCGATTCGTTCCTGTCTGGCATCCTCCATGGCGTTACCCGCTTTGTGGCAATGTACCGGGATGAGTACAGCCGGGAGCGTCTGATTGCACGGCTTTCTACGGTGCATCCGAAAACCATCACCAAAAATGCACGGAAGGACACGGGCAACACCGCCGACCGCCACATGAAGCAGATTCTGGAGATCTACAATGGCTCCAGCCGTTCTCTGAGCCTTCCTGTAAAACGTTGATGCTCTCGCCTTTATCGGCATACTCCTTTTTCCTGCAAGAGCCGCCTGCCATAAACGGGCGGCTCTTGCTACATATAGAAGGATAGGAGGTCTGATCGCTATCATACCAAAGGACTGGAAATACCTCAGAGGGGACATTTACTATGCAGACATGGAGCCGCACATCGGCTCCGAACAGGGCGGCACCCGACCTGTGGTGGTTCTGCAAAACGATGTAGGAAACCGCTATGCGCCTACCCTTATTGTGGCGACAGTGACTTCCCGCACCGAGAAAAAGAAATACCAGCCCACGCACGTTCTGATAGCCCACAATACAGCCTTTGAGAAGCCGTCTGTGGTTCAGCTGGAACAGATATTCACGATAGACAAAAGCCGCATACAGCGTTTCTTAGGACAGACTACACGGCATGAAATGCGCCGGATCGAAGAAGCCCTGATGAACAGTTTAGAAATCAATGAATGGGATAGGAGGAATGCCGATGAATGAAAAAGTGATGGTATCGCCGGAGATCCAGAGCGAAGCAGTCGTCTTGCCGCAGATCGTCAGCATCAAGCAGGCAAGCCAGCGTATGGGCTTACCTGAATATTACATCCGCCGTCTTTGCCGGGAAGTGCCGGGCATGGCGTTCCAGTCAGGCATCAAATGGTATATCAACCTTGGCAAGATGGCTGAGTATTTCAACGGGGGAACGACAACTTTGTGATTTGTCAAGGATGCGGGCATAAACTGCGACATCCTAAAAATTAACCGCCCGAACTGCTATACTCATCGTGACAGAGATAACCACCACACAGAAAGGAAGGTAAATATATGGCATCGTTTGAATTGCGAGAACCCAAAAAGAAGCCTCGTTATTATAAACTCATCGCAAATGTTCTGGTGAACGGCAAAATCGAACGCCGCTATGGTCGGTTTGATTTTGACCCTACCGAACTGAAAAATGCTCGTGCGCGCAACGCTGCTGCGAAAGTTGCCGCTGCCGAATTTGAACGGCGGGAACAGGAAAAGGCCGATAAAGAAGCCGGCAACGCAGGAAAGACCTTTGCGGTAGTGGCGCAGGAGTACATAGAATCTAAAAAGGCAAGACTTGCTCCTTCTGCTCGCTTAGAGGGCGATTATGACAGCCATCGTAATAAGGCGAACACAACGAGGGGCAAGGAAAACTACCTTCGGAAGATTCAGCAATTCCCTGAGTTTGCACAGAAGTCCGTTGATTCCATCAAAAAGGTGGATTGTGATTGGGTTCTGGAACAGATCGAAATTGGCGGCGCACGATGCCGCACCCATGCTGTTATCAATCAGCGTGGTCTGGAGATGAAAAAGGAATCTTGCCCGAAGCTGGCTAAGAGATGCGATTGCGGTGCAAAAACCATAGAAAAAGCATTTCGCAGCGAAGTGGTCGATATTAAAACAGCAGAACAGGTGGCGATTGCGCTGGGTTGTAAAGTGGACGATGCTTTTGATGTGGAAACCATTGCAAAACCTATGACCAGAAAGAGCATGAGAGAATACGCTCTGTTCATTCGTTCTACACTGGAATATGCGGATGAAAATTACGGTGTGAAGAATCCCATGCACAAAATTCCTGCACTGGGAAGCCGGAGCAGGTCGGTAGACACTATTAAGAAGCACCAGATCAAGCAGCTTCAGGACACCTTAAAGGAAAGTTCCATGTTGGAACAGGTGATCGTTCTGTCCCTGCTCAATTCTGGTGTGCGCCGTGGCGAACTGGCTGGATTGACATGGAAAGATGTCAACTTTGAAGAATGCACGATACATATTTCTAAATCGCTTCTGGTATTCAAAGATTTTGGGTATCAGTTGACAACGACCAAGGAAAGCAACATCCGGGATGTGGACGTTGCACCGGAGTACATGGACTTCCTCAAAGAATATTATAAGTATTGGAAGTCCCAGAAAAAATTGATGGGAGGGAGTTGGCAGAAAAGTCTGGATAAGAAAAGCAGCAAGTATGCACCCTCACTCCTTGCCCTTCGGGGGACGGACTTCGTGATCTGCAATGACCATGGGTTCCCCATCAACCCGGACAGCTATGGCGCACTGGTTCGCAGAATCGGACAGCGGGCAGGCATTGAAGGGCTGCATCCTCATATGTTCCGGCACACTTTTGTGAGCATCCTCTTGTCCAACCCGGAAATCGGTGTGGCGACAGTAGCCGCAGAAGCCGGACACGCACAGCCCAGTACCACCCTTGCAATTTACACGCAGGTCTATGACAAACGGCGCAAAGAAATTCGCAACCAGATGAGCAAGGAGCTGTACGAATGAGCAAAAAAGAAGCACGAAGGCCGGAACCTTCGTGCTTTTTTGGTGGGCCAGGCAGGACTTGAACCCGCGATAACCCCGTTATGAGCGGGGAGTTCTAACCACTGAACTACTGGCCCTTATGACGTTGTTTCAAAGCTCTGTAAAATGGCTTTCGTACCCAGAAAATACCCAAGTCCGATTTTCAAGCCACTCGCAAACCAAAAAACAACGGAAAAACGCTATTTGAAAAAGGTGGAAACGGTAAGGTCTGGCGGTTATGAGCCGCCAGCTCTGACCAACTGAGCTACTGGCCCACGAAGACGGCGTCTGCCGCACATGGACTAACTATAAGTATACCAAAAAATCAGAAAAAAGCAAATCCTTTTGCCGGAATTATTTTGTGCGGCGGGCGTCAAACTTGCGCAGCATGAACTCGTCCAGCATCGCGGGCTGGAACAGCGGCTCTTTGTAGCCAAAAGCTTCCCGGATGAAGATGAGGGTCACGATGGTCTGGCGGCCCGGGTCGAACCGGAGGGTGTAGAGGGTGTCCAGCGGCTGCTGGGTGGGCTGATGGAGCGTCAGGTGGAGGGTGAAGCCGCCGTCGTTCTCCCGGCGGCACTCGTAGGCAAAGACATCGTCCGGGCTGTGCTGGTCCAGCCGGTCGAAGCAGTCGTCCAGCGGCAGGTCGGTGCGGAACTCGGACAGGCCGCTGGGGCCGTACTGGCTGCGGCGGTTCTGGTCTTTCTTAGACAGCAGAAATACGATAAAGCCCAGAATGGCCGCGAGAAGAAGGATGGAAAAAACAGCGTTCATGTGCGCCTCCCGATGGAATTTGTGTCGAGTTTTCCTTATTGTAACACAACACGCCCCAAAATGTGTTATAATATTTGAAAAATTCCAAAAACTGATGGGGAGCCTGCGCCCTTTCTGCGGGCGGGAGGGACGATATGAAACTCAAATTCACGCGAAAGACCTGGTATTTCCTGCTGCTGGCTTCCGCAGCGGCCTCTATGCTCAACGGCTTTGCCGTCCTGAGCGGCACCAGCTTCGGCCTCATCGAGCAGATCGCATTCGCCATGGCGGGCATCGCGGCCCTTTTCCTCGCGGCGGAAAAAGGCTCGGCAAGCTGGGAAAAACGCAACTTTACCGGCGTGTTCGTGCTGCTGATGGTGAGCTACATGGTCAATGGCTGGGCGGGCTACCTCTGCTCTGCGCTGGCGTGGCCGCTGCTGCTCAGTACTGAGTACAAGCGCGGCATGGCCATCCAGCGCCAGCTGCAGCTGGTGGGTGCCGCCGAAGCGCTCCACCTGTTCTTCCTGCTGATGGCGAAATACGGCGGCATGGCCACGCTGGGTTTCTGGACGAACCTGCTCTGGGTGCTGCTGGCCTGCGCCCGGGGCTGGGCAGCGCTGAGCCTCTATAAGATGCAGGAGGACGCATGACCCAGCGGCGGAGAAGACGCCACGCCCGGCGGGGCCGGTTCGGGCGGCGGGCGTTCCTGGCCGGGGCCGGCTGTGCCGCTCTGGCCGGGGCAGCGGTGCTGCTGGACCGGGGCCAGACGGCCTCGGCGTCGTCGGTGCCGCCGACGGATAAAGCAGAGCCAAACGCCGCCCTGCCCACGGGTGAATGGCGGGCCGTCTGGGTGAGCTATCTGGAATGGGCCGGGATGGACTTTTCGTCCGAAGAAGCCTTCCGTGCCGGTGCGGCGGCGCTGATGGACAACTGTCTGTCCATCGGGCTGAACACCGTCATCGCGCAGGTGCGGCCTTTCGGGGATGCTCTTTACAGGAGCACCCTCTTCCCGTGGAGCCATCTCTGCACCGGCGAGCAGGGGCAGGACCCCGGCTTCGACCCGCTGGACGTCCTCATCACCGAAGCACACAGCCGGGGCCTTTCGCTGGAAGCGTGGGTGAACCCCTACCGCCTCCGCTCCTCGGCGAAGATGCCGCCTGCGCTGGCGGAAAATAACCTTGCCAATGTACATCCCGAGTGGGTCTGCGCCGTGGGCGAGGGGCTGTACCTGAACCCGGCTATCCCGGAAGCCGCAGACTATGTGGTGAAGGGCGTGGCCGAGCTGGTGCAGAACTACGCTGTGGACGGCATCCACTTCGACGACTATTTTTACCCCACGACAGACGCTGCACTGGACGCGGCCCAGTTCGCCGCCAGCGGCGCGGGGGATCTGGCCGCATGGCGGCGGCAGAACGTCACCGCGCTGGTGAAAACGGCCCACGACGCCGTCAAAGCCGCCGACGCTACCCTCCGTTTCGGCGTCAGCCCGCAGGGCAACCCCGACAACGACCTCGGCCAGCAGTACAGCGACGTGAAAGCATGGCTGGCCGCCGAGGGCGAAAACGCCGTGGTGGACTACCTCTGCCCGCAGATATACTGGGGCTGCGGCTATACCCTCCAGTCGGGCAGCACCCGCTTCGCCTTCGAGAACATCGTGCCGGAGTGGCTGGCTATGCCAAGGGCGGCATCCACGGCCCTCTACTTCGGGCTGGGGGCCTATCGCATCGGCGAGGGCGACGGCGGTGCCAACGAGGACAGCCAGAGCCAGTGGTGCACGGGCAGCGCTCTTGCCCGGCAGGTGGAAAGTCTGCACAGCCTCGGCGCGGGCGGCTGGGCGCTCTACCGGTACGATTCGCTGTTCCGGTCGGCTCAGCCGGAGCTTGCCGACGCCGAACGTGCGGCGCTGGCCGCTCTGACTACAGCCTGAACTCTTGTATGGAAAAGCAAAATGCGGTATACTATATAAATCGTGTAAAACCTCGTGTTAAAACAAAATTTGAGGATAAAAGATCATGAAAAAGATAAAGCGAATCGTCCTGCTCGTCGTGGCGGTGCTGGTACTGCTTGTGGCTGCGTCCGGCGTCAAGACTGTGCTGGACATGAAGAACAGCGCGGACAACGAGGTGCAGGAAGAGGACAGCACCCGCTGGGCCGAACCGACCAGCGACCCGCTGAACATCGAGGGCATTGCTGACGCCTCGGCCAAGTATGCCTCGGCAGCGGTGAACGGGAGCTTGAACATCGTGTTCAACGGCATCTGGAGCCGCCAGACCGATTACTTCACCGTCCCGGGCGGCAGCCTGACCATCACCGGCTACGGCACCGCCGAGGGTACCCAGCGGTACAAGGTGTCCGTCTGGCAGAAGGTGGCCGGCGGCGCACAGTACGTCAACGGAAGCACCTATTATATCAAGACCGATGGTCAGAACTACCGCTGCGTCATCTCCGGGCTGGACCCGGCGGCCAGCTACCGCCTGACCATCTCCTACGATTCCAGCCGTTACTACCTCTATGGCGGACTCAAAGTGGAGGGCATAGGATGAAGACACAGACCAAACATTCGCTCATGCTGATGCTCTGCGCATTTATCTGGGGTACGGCTTTCGTAGCCCAGAGCGCAGGCTCCGGCATGGGGGCCTATTCCTTCCTCGCAGGGCGCAGCTGGCTGGCCGTCCTTGTGCTGATCCCCACCGTGTTCGCTTTCGACGCCGTGCGCAAAAAACAGGGCCAGCCCTACGGCTGGCCGAAAGAGAAGTCGGAGCGAAAGACCCTGCTGGTGGCGGGCCTCGTCTCCGGCACCTTCCTGTTCGCGGCCTCAGCGGCCCAGCAGATCGGCATCACCATCAACCCGTCCACGGCCAAGGCCGCGTTCCTGACGGCCATGTACGTCGTGCTGGTGCCGGTGTTCGGCCTCTTTCTGGGTCGGAAGGGCAGCGCGCAGCTCTGGGTCAGCATGGTCATCGCCGTGGCGGGCCTGTATATGCTCTGCATGAAGAACGGCTTCGGCGGCATTGAGACCAGCGACTGGATACTTCTCAGCTGCGCCGTGCTGTTCAGCTTCCAGATCATGTCCATCGACCACTTTTCGCCGCTTGTGGACGGTGTGCGGCTGAGTCTCATCCAGTTCATCGTGGTGGCTGTGGAGAGCTCTGCGGCGGCGCTGATCTTCGAGACGCCCACGCTGGCAGAGTACGGCGCAAACTTTCTGCCTGTGGTCTACTGCGGCGTCATGTCCAGCGGCGCGGGCTATACGCTTCAAATCCTGGGCCAGAAAGATTTGAACCCCGCCATCGCCAGCCTTATCATGTGTTTGGAAAGCGTATTCAGCGCGCTGGGCGGCTGGCTGCTGCTGGGCCAGAACCTTTCGATGCGGGAGAGCGCAGGCTGCACCCTCATCTTCGCCGCCGTTGTGCTGTCTCAGCTGCCCTTTGCGGAGCTGCGCAGATGCAAAAAGGGCGCGTGATGCTGCGGGCGGCCGGGGGCATCCCCTATGAGCTGACGCGGGGACGAGTCAAGCGGCTCAACCTCCACGTCCGGCGGGACGGTACCGTGGCCCTCAGCATCCCCCTGCGCACGACGCTGGAAGCGGCTGACGCCTACGTCATCGCTGAGGCGGAGTGGATACGGGCCGCACAGGCCCGGCAGGCCGCCCGCGAAAAGCGGCAGGAGGAACTGCCCGACAAGGCGGCCGCCCTGGCCCACTTCACGGCCATGAGCGACAAGGTCTACCCGGCCTTTGCCGGGGTACTGGGCGGGCAGAAGCCCACCATCAAAGTGCGCAGCATGACCAGCCGCTGGGGCGTCTGCCACATGGCGAAGCGCCAGATCACCTTCGCGCTCCAGCTCTACAATATGCCCGAGGCGGCACAGATCTATGTGGTAGTGCATGAGTACTGCCACTTTTTGCGGCCCGACCACAGCCCGGCTTTCTGGGCCGAAGTGGCGAAACTGATGCCGGACTGGAAAGCCCGGCGGGATTTATTAAAATAGGAGAGAAAATCTTTTGGAAAGCGAAAAGACCTCCGGCGGCGATAAATATTCGAAGCTCGCCGGCAATACCATCATCTTTGCCATCAGCAGCTTTTCGTCCAAGCTGCTGACGCTCATCGTTCAGCCCTTCCTGACGTACGCGATGGCCGAGATTTCCGACCTCGGCCTGTCGAAGATTTTGAGCCAGTACGCCAACCTGCTCATCCCCTTTGTGTCGATGGGCATGTCCAACGCCATCATCCGCTTCGGCCTCGATAAGGGCAACAGCGAAAAGCAGGTGTTCACCAACGGCCTGCTCACCATCCTCGGCGGCTTCGGCATCCTCGTGCTCTGCTGGCCGGTGGCGCAGTTTTTGCCCGATATGGCCCAGTACGGCCTGCTCATTTATATTTATGTCCTGATGAGCTGCCTGCGCACCCTCTGCACCCAGTTCGTGCGCAGCCGCCAGTGGAACAAGCTGGTGGCCGTGGACGGTGTGCTCTGCACCGTGGCGACCATGGCATTTTATGTGCTCTATCTGGTGGGTTTCAAGTGGGGGGCCAACGGCTATCTGCTGGCCATCATCAGCGGCGACTTCGTGAGCGTGCTCTTCCTGATGTTCACCGGCAAGCTCTGGGATTTCATCGAGCTGAAGGGCATCAACAAGACCCTCTGGAAGCAGATGCTCCACTTCTCGCTGCCCATGATACCGGCCCAGATAAGCTTCTGGATCATCAACGCCTCCGATTTGTTCTTTGTGCGTGAGATGTGCGACGGCCTCGACGGCCACAGCGGCGACGCATGGAGCGGCCTGCTCTCCACCGGCTACTTCCTGCCCACCATCCTCACGACGCTGGGCCTTATCTTCTACGACGCATGGCAGCTGTCGGCTGTCACCGAGGAAGAGGGGAGAGCCAAGTTCTTTACCCAGATCTTCCGCACCTATTCCAGTGTGCTGTTCTGCTGTGCAGCGGGCATCATCTGGCTCTGCCGCCCGGTCATGCACGTCATGAAGTCCAACTACTATTACGCATGGCACTTCGTGCCGTTCCTCGTGCTGGCGTCTACCTGCAGCTGCTTCAACCAGTTCATGAACAGCGTCTATGTCGTGAATAAGAAGTCCCAGCGCAGCATGGTCACCATGATGGCCGGTGCCATCAGCAACTGCCTCATGAACTACTTCTTCATCAAGTGGTGGGGTCCTGTGGGTGCGACCTATGCGTCCTTCCTCGGCCTCGGGCTGGTGTTCACCCTCCGCGCCATGGATGCCCACGGCATGATCGGGATGCATGTCCACCCGGGCCGTGTCCTCGTCAACGCCGCCGCGCTGGTGTTCGAGGCTTTCGTGCTGCTGGCCGAGACGCCGCTGTACGGCCTCTGGACGGGCATCATTACCGCCCTCATCATCCTGTACAACTTCTCCGGTGTCTGGGCCATGGCCCGCATCCTGCTGCCTAAAATTCTGGGCCGCCGGGGCAAGGCCCTTGTGGCTGTCGTGGACGGCTGGGCAGCCAAAAAGTAAAAATGGATCTATAAGCGCTCTGTCAGGCGGCTTTCGGGCCGACTGGCGGGCGCTTTTTGCATCAGTGTGTCTTTTCGTGATTTTGTGTAGAAGAAACCGCCGCTTTTCGTCAAAGCTCCAAGAATTGTGAAAAGAATTGACTTCTGCCAGATGCAAAGACTACAATAAAATTGCCCGGTGGGTGTCCGGGTACTTGCGGAAAATAAAAAAACGGGAGGAACATCAATATGAAAAATCTGAGCAGAAGAGACTTCCTGCGGCTTTCCGGCGCGGCAGTGCTTGCCGTGGGCATGACGGGCGCACTGAGCGGATGTGACGACGACAAAGTCAGCGAGACTTTCGTTGAGTTTGGAAAAACGGTAAAGATGGGCGACTGCGAAGTGACTTTTTTCAGCATCCAGGCTGATAAAGGCGATGGTTCGGAGCATAAGGCGTATTTGAATTTCGGAGTAGCTAATAACGGAACGGAAGATGTTCTCGTAGAAAAGAAGAACATTTCGTTCTGGCTTGATAATGGAAAACAGGACATCGCAGCAATAGATTTCCATGGAAAAGAAAGCAAGTGGAGCACGGCTGAGGCTGCGGTCAAGGTCGTAGCAGGCGAGAGACTGTGGATTCGGGTAAGAGGAAACCATACTTCCTGCTCGAGCACGCCGAAGAGCGGAAAAGCCGAGGTGACCATCAGCGGGAAAACGGTGAAAGCAAGAACGAACGATATTAAAGGACTGGGTGTAGGCTAAAAGCCGCTTTCGCACTCTCTTTGAAATAACAGCGCCCCGCCAGCGGCCATCCAGCCGCCCGGCGGGGCGCTTTTTGCATCAGTGTGTCTTTTCGTGATTTTGTGCAGAAGAAACCGCCGCTTTTCGTCAAAGCTCCAAGAATTGTGAAAAGGATTGACTTCTGCCAGATGCAAAGACTACAATAAAATTGCCCGGTGGGTGTCCGGGTACTTGCGGAAAATAAAAAAACGGGAGGAACATCAACATGAAAAATCTGAGCAGAAGAGACTTCCTGCGGCTTTCCGGCGCGGCAGTGTTTGCCGTGGGCATGACAGGCGCACTGAGCGGATGCGACAGCAACAGCAGCAGTGTCATTGCTTCGCCCTTTGGTAAGGAGTTGACGGCGGGGGACTGCAAGGTTACCTTTATTAACTTGGGCGGCACTGCAAGTACGATGAGCGGCGGCGAGGTGTATGATGTGCTGCTGAAAGTTCAGAATACGGGCAATGCGACCGTGATCTTAAAAACGGAAGACTTCAAAGCAACGCTGAACGATAAGACGAACGTACCCATCAAGAAATCGGAGACGGTGACAGAAAGCGGGTATCTGGGTGACGATACAATCGAGAATGTCATCCCGGTGGAAGCTGGCGCAACCAGATATATCCTGCTTCTTCTGGGCGACCGGGTCCCGGTCGATGAGATGAAGACACTCACGGTTTCGGTGACGATCGGAAAAACGACTGTTGCCGCCGCAGGCACGAAAGACAATACGAGCCTTGGTTTCGGCTAAACAATAAGACGCCTATGAATTTGGGCGATGATATGGTTCACTCCTGAAATATCAACAGCGCCCCGCCGGATGGCTCGAAAGCCGCCCGGCGGGGCGCTTTTCCGTAGTCCAGAAGAAAAAGCCCCCACATCGGCAGTCCGATGAAGGAGCTTTGGATTCAAAGATGCAGTTGTTTTTCGAGCCAGCCGGCGATGTCCGCAAACACCTCGGCTTTGTTCGTCTCCACCAGCAGTTCATGGCGGGCGCCGGGGTAGAATTTCGACTCGATATTCCCGACACCGGCGTCCCGGAGGCTCTGGATGGCCCGCCGGACTCCGGCGGTGCGCTCGCCCACAGGGTCGGCGTCACCGGCGAGGAAGAGAAGGGGCAGGTCCTTTGGCACCCCGGCCAGAACGGCGGGGTCGTACAGCCGCAGGATGCCTGTGAACATGCTGTAGTAGGCGTTCAGGGTGAAGGTGAACATGCAGCGCTCGTCGGCGCGGTACTTGTCCACTTCGGCCTGGTCACGGTTGAGCCAGTCCTGAGGCGTGCGGCCCTCGAGACCCCTGTTGTAGCCGAGGAAGGAGAGGTTCGCCACCAGCTTGCTGCGGTGCTCCCAGCCGAAAAAGACGGCCAGCACCCGGCAGAGCGCCCGGGCCGTGGCGACCAGCGCTTTGGGCTGGAAGCCGGTACCCATGATGATGGCTCCGTCAAGCTCACCGCCCCACTCGCAAAGGTACTGCCGGGCGTAGAACGAGCCCATGCTGTGGCCCAGCAGAAAATAGGGGACGCCGGGATAGAGCTGCTTCGTCAGCGCAGTGACAGCGTGGAGATCGTCGAGGACGGCGCGGTTGCCGTCGGGCTGGGCGAAATAGCCGTAATCCGCCTTGGTGCGGATGGAGCCGCCGTGGCCCAGATGGTCGTGGCCGGTGACGAGGATGCCCCGGGCGGCCAGATACTCGGCCAGAGGCTTGTACCGGTCGATGAACTCCACCATGCCGTGGGAGAGCTGCAGGATGGCCCGCACCTCGCCCTCCGGCACACAGCGGAATGCATGGAGCGTCCGGCCCGGTACGCAGGAGGGCAGGGTGAAATCGGTCATCTGACTCATGTGATTCTCCTTTTCCGTTTACAGGGCAGCGATCTTGGCCCGGCAGGCGGGGCAGATGCAGTAACCCTCATACTGGGCCATGTCAGCCGCCAGCTCACCGCAGAAATCGCAGCTTCCGGCGGGACGGTGCTTTTTGAGGATGATCTGATCGCCCTCCACGAAGATCTCGAGCTTCGAGTCCTTGTCGATGTGCATATTGGTGCGCAGCTCCTTGGGGAGGACGATGCGGCCCAGAGAATCGATGCCCCGAACGATGCCAGTTGTTTTCATATTCATTTCTCCTTTTCAGTGTGTCCGGAAAGATGGCAGAATGAGCGTCGTTTACACCGACACAACGCAAAAAATGTTCCTGTGCAGGAAAAACAGGAAAATTCTGTCAACTTCGTGCCTGTTCAGTATACAAAAAGTTGAGCCATTCGTCAATCTAAACGGGCGGATTCGACAAAAACTTTTCAAAGAAGCAAAGAGGGGCCGCTTTTCAGCAGTCCCGTCTCGTTTTTCTGATTCACTTTCCAGTGGCAGGCGTCTGGCGATAGATGCCCAGGCTGTTGTCCGGCATTGGCATCTCCACCCGGGAGGCACGGTCGTTCACGGCCACCATCATCGCGGCCATTGCGGCCAGCACCACGGCAATGATGAGCCACTTTACAAAATTCGGCAGTTTTTTCATTTGTTACATCCTCAGTTGGTTTTCGGTCGGCAGAGGGTGCGGGCGTGGGCCAGCAGTTCCGCCGCCTCCGGCCCGGAAAGCTGTTTCACCCACGCCGGGCGCTCTGCTGCGCCCGGGCCGGCGCTGTCAGCTTCCGCAAAGCTGGCAAGGCCGGTATCGGTGCGGTCATTCCATGCGATAAAACCTTCCGGCGCGATGTGGGCGCCGAGACGGCAGTCCAGCACCGCCGTCTTGCCTTCGGGACGCCACGGACGCCCCAGGTAGACACTGCCCGCCGGGCAGTCGGAGACGAAATCGCAGTTCCAGAACACAAAGCCAAGTCCATCGGCTTTGCCCGAAGGAGCTGTGACATAGCTGTGGGGGATGTGGTTGTCCACCGTGCGGATGACGCAGTTTTCGAAGAGGGCGTCGCCGCCGCCAAAGATGAAATCAATGTCGCCCGCGATCTCACAGTCGGTGTAGTACTGGGCGGTCGGTTTGCGGGGCGCAAGACCGCGCGGGCCGAGAAAGCCGTCCTTCTCCCGCTCCTTTTCGGGCAGCGGGGCGCAGAAGAGCGTGTCCTGACTGCCCAGCAGCTTGACCCGGCGGAACACCGCCCGGGTGCTGTCCACATAGGCCGCGACGGCCTGCCCGGCTTTCGCGCCCGGGCCGGCGTCGTTTTCAATCGTCATGTCCTCCACGCAGAGCGTTTCGCCGCTGAAAAAGGCGGTGTAGCTGCGGAAGGTATGGGTGGGCCGCCCGTCCTTGTGGGGCAGCTTGCCGCCGTCGCCCCACACGAGTTTTGTCTTATCTGCACCCACCCCTCGCAGGGTGATGCAGCGCTTTTCGCAGACCAGCTTTTCCCGGTAAATGCCGGGACCGACCTGCACCAGTGCTTCCTCCTCATAGGGTACGGCCAGCACCGCCTCCGCGATGGACGCGAAGTCGCCGCTGCCGTCCTGTGCAACTGTAACTGTCAGCATATATGTCTCTCCTATGATCGTTCTAGATACTGACAAGTATACCCTCTCGCCGCCCAAAAAGCAACTCAGCTGTTTTCGAGCCGGAGGACAGCGGCGGTAATGTCGTCGGGACGGCCCCGCTGGACGGCTCGGGCGCGGGCGGCTTCCACCAGCTTTTTCGCCAGAACGTCGGGCTGTTCTGCCTTGGCAGCGGAGAGTTCCAGCTGCTGCATCACCCAGCCGGGACCGTCCACCAAGAGGCCGTCCGACACCAGCACCACATAGTCCCCCGCCGCCAGATGCACCACCCGGCTCTGTCCGCTGACGCCGCCGAGGATGCCCATCGGCAGGCTGGCTTCACCCACAGCCCGGGCCTTGCCCCCATGCACGAGGAAGCCCGGGGCCGCACCGGCCTTGAAGAGCCGGGCTGTGCCGGTATAGAGGTCTACGCTCACGAGGTCGAGGGTCGCGCCGCTCTCCTCGTCGCTCTTGAGCGCCAGCGCCACGTTCACAAGCCGGGCCGCAAGCTCTGCGGTAAAGCCCGCTTTGAGCAGGCGTGCCGTCAGCTCTGCGGCGAGGTTGCCGTCTACTGCCGCCGGACGTCCCGTTCCCATGCCGTCGCAGAGTATCATCTGGGCCGCTGCCGCGCTGCAGAACTGCTGGACTGCGTCGCCGGAGATCTCGCCCCGCGCCGCCGCGCCCGCCGTCCCGAATACGGCCCGGAGCAGGGGCTTTTCGGCAAAGAGCAGGGTGGTCATCCCCTTGCAGGAGAGCACCTGCGGCGGCTCGAGGCTGCGGCGGCAGATATGCCCCACCTCCCCGGCCAGAGCGGCCAGCTCTTTTTCATTGAAGCGGGTGCGGGGCAGCGTCACTGCCGCCCGGGTGCGGCCCAAATCGTCCAGCGTCACAGCACATTCCAGCGGCGGCGTCCCCAGCTGAGCGAACAGCGCCGACACCCTGCCAGACTTGTAGGGCTCCGGGCTTCCGGGACGCCCCAGCTGTTCGCTGAGGACGCCCAGTGCATCGGCCACGGCGCTGTACTGTTCAGTAAGGGCCGTCCGCATGGCCTCGGAGTGGACGCGGGCCTCCCGGCGGCTGCGGTAGAGTGCAAACGCCTTGTCCCCCGCCGCGCAGAGCGCCGCCGGGTGGATGCACCGCGCCAGCTGACCGGGCAGAAGCGCCGCTTCCAGATGGCCTTTTTCTTCCAGAATGGGGCGCAGGGCCTCCATTCCTTCCAGCGTGGAGGCGTGCTCCTGCTTCCAGCAGACTTCCCGCCGTCCGCAGTTGGCGCAAAGGCCGTCGTGGATGTTGTCGATGACCCATCGGAAACCCTCGCACCGGCGTGGAAAAGCGTCGTACACCTCGTTCACCGTCTCCGCCAGCGAGGAGAGGCTTTCGGCCACCGCTTCCAGCCGGGTCGCGGCGGCAGAGAGGCGCGGCCGCTCGTCGCCGGGCGGGTCGTCCTCTTTGAGGGCAGGCATCAGCCAGCCCGCAGGCAGCAGGGCGCAGAGCCCCGCACCCGCCCCGGCACTGAGCAGAAAGCTGAACGCCCCCGCCAGCGGCTGGATGCAGAGCACCCCCGCCACACAGCCGCCCGCATAGGCCGCAAGCCCCTCCACCCGTCGCGCCGGGGCAAGCACTGCCGCAGCGGCACACCCACAGGCAAGCCCGGCGGCGGCAGGCGCAAGGGCAGGGTCTGACGCGGCCAGAGCCGCACCCGTCACCCCGCTGAAAGCCAATGCCTCCAGCGGCAGGCCCTTGCAGCAGAGGGCCAGCTCTGCCGCCGCACAGGCCATCACCCCAGGCAGGAAGAAGCCAAAGCTCATCCCGCCCAGTGCGGCGGCCACAGCGGCAGACAAGATCAGGCTGCCCATGCCCGGTTTTTCGGGCGGGAAGCGCCGCAGGCCGTATCCCGCCGCTGCTGCCAGCAGAGCGTCGCCGCCGCAGAACAGGATGGTCTGAACGCCGTTTTCCTCCCCCGCCGCGAAGCAGACTGCGCTTCCCACCAGTGTGCCGCAGCCAGCCGCCACCGCCGGGACGAATCGGCCGGGCCAGAGCCACCGTGCCGCTACCGCCGCACCCAGTGCGCAGAGCAGGCAGACGCTCTCCACGGTCAGCGTTCCGAAACTCCGGGCCAGCACCCCCAGTGCGGCCCCAGCGGCTCCCACAGCGAAGCAGTCCTCCGCAAAGCCCAGCGTCAGCCCCAGCCCGAAAGGCATCAGCGCACCGTACAGCACGGCCCAGCCTCCGGCCAGCCCCAGCAGGAACGCGCCCCCCTGCCGCAGGGCAGGCCGCACTGCCGCCCGCGCCCGGAGCGCACCGTTCACCCGCTTTTTCCCGTCTGTGAGCTGTATCGTCCGAAAAGACACCTGCATGAAAAAATCCCCGCTTTCCGGCGGGGATCTTTTGCAATATCACGCTGTGCTGTTCTGTTTCCCGCGCCTTCTGCGTATACTGTAGCACAGAGTGCGCGCAGTTTTTGGCGGGGTGATGGGATGGGATAAAATCTCAGCAGAAGTAGTGCGCTTCGCCAAAAAACGGCTTAGCCATTCAGCTTCTCGATAGCGGCCTTCACGCGCCCGAGGGTCTTTTCGCGGCCCATCATGCAGGCGAGGTCGGTGCCGCCGCCGGGGGTGCGCTGCCTGCCGGAGAGGGCGATGCCCAGCGGGTAGAGCAGCCAGCCATTCTTCTTGCCCAGCTCCTCGGCCTTGGCCTTGCAGGCGTCGAAGACGGTGTCACGGTCATTGAAGTCCAGTGCCTCGTCGCTCAGCACGGGCAGCAGGGCTTCCAGTGCCTCCTTTGCGGACTCAGGGGTGGTCTTCTGCTTCTTGTTGGCGTAGAGGCTCACGTCATACTCGGGCATGGCGTCGAAGAAGTCCAGCTGCTCGGGGATCTCGCCCAGGACCTCGCAGCGGGGCTGCAGGTTTGCACAGAGCAGCTTCTTGTTGATGGGGGTATGGACGGCGCTGTCGATCCAGGGCTCAGCCTTGGCGAGGAACTCCTCGGGGGACAGGCGGCGGATATACTCGGCGTTGATGGCCCGCAGCTTGAGAGGGTCGAAGATGGCGGGAGACTTGGAGATGCCGTCCGGCGTCCAGATCTTGACCAGATCAGCCAGAGAGAAGATCTCCTGCTCGGCGTACTCGCCCTTGGGGCTCCAGCCCAGCAGGCAGATGTAGTTCAGGATAGCCTCGGTCAGGTAGCCCTTTGCAACGAGATCCTGATAGCTGGCGTCGCCGTTGCGCTTGGACAGCTTGTTCTGAGCGTCCTTCATGACCGGCGGGCAGTGGATGTAGTTGGGGATGTTCCAGCCGAAAGCCTGGTACAGCAGGTTATACTTCGGGGTGGAGGACAGATACTCGCTGCCGCGGATGACGTGGGTGATGCCCATGAGGTGGTCGTCCACGACATTTGCGAAGTTGTAGGTGGGCATACCGTCGGTCTTGATGAGGATCTGGTCGTCCATCTCGCTGTTGTTGACCTCGATGTGGCCGTAGACCATATCGTCGAAGCCGGTCACGCCCTCGCGGGGGATCTTCTGGCGGATGACGTAAGGCTCACCGGCGGCGAGGCGCTTTTCCACCTCTTCCTTGGGCAGGTCGCGGCAGCAGCCATCGTAGTGGGTCATCTCACCGTGGGCGCGCTGCTCGGCGTGGAGGGCTTCCAGACGCTCCTCGGTGCAGAAGCAGTAATATGCCTTGCCCTCAGCCACCAGCTGCTCGGCATACTGCTTGAACATGCCCATGCGCTCGCTCTGGACGTAGGGGCCGACGGGGCCGCCGATATCCGGGCCTTCGTCCCACAGCAGGCCGGTCTCCCGCAGGGTGTTGTAGATGACATCCACAGCGCCCTCCACGTAGCGGCCCTGGTCGGTGTCCTCGATGCGGAGGATGAAGGTGCCGTCATCGTGCTTGGCCATCAGGTAGGTGTACAGGGCCGTGCGCAGGTTGCCAACGTGCATATAACCCGTAGGCGAGGGAGCAAAACGGGTGCGGATATTATTGTTCGGCATAATGATTTCTCCTTTTAATCTATCATAGGCAAATGAATTGCAAATATCTCTGCCTAAGTTTACCCTCTCCGGCCCTGTTTGTCAACGGAGACAGCAAAGAGAAGTGGCCCCGTTTTTGCATGATACCGCAGCCTCCCGCATATGCTGTACGGACAAATCTGAATGGGTGGGAGGCAAGGGTATGTTTGTGGTCACACTGAGTAAGGCAAGCGTCAAGAAGCTGGGCGTGGGGGCGATGTGCTGTGCGCTGGTGGTGTTCAGCGCCATGCTGGGGCGGTACATCAGCACCCGCTCGGTGGCTGTCGCGGCGGCAAGTAATAAAATCGAGAGTGCGCAGGACATCCAGACCTGGTTCACGGGCTACGGGCTGGATGTGGACGGCGCGTCCATCACCGCCGACAAGGTGAAGATCCCCCGCAAGTGGGACGACAGCTTTTCGGCCTTTAACGGGGTGGTGCAGCAGAGCGGTATGGACCTGGCCCGCTACAAGGGCAAGACGGTGGAGAAGTGGACAGCGCTCATCCCGGCGGCCAGCCGGGGCGATGTGAGCAGCTACGGCGTGCTGCTGGTCTACAAGAAAAAGGCCGTGGGTGCGTATCTGTTGGAAAAGCCCTCCGGCACCGTCACCGGGCTGAAAGACGCCCAGACCGCGATGGCCCTGCAGGAGGCCGAACAGGTGTCCGGCGAGGACTTCAGCGGGGACTGGGGCGAACGGCACGAGGATGAACTGACCGACGGGCAGGCCCAGCAGACCTCGGGCGAAGATTTCAGCGGCGACTGGGGAGAGCGCCACGACGGCGAGCTGGGCGCAGAGGGTCAGGCCCAGCAGACTTCCGGCGAGCCGGACGCTGCACAGGAGCAGCCCGTGCAGTACACCGACCTGCCGCTGGATGCCGAGGGATACCCCGTCGAATAACCGTCATTCTGTACAAAAAAGTGCGATGAAACAGAAAAATTGTGCAGTAGTGGTATTTCTGTAGAAAGATTCTGTTCAATGTTACTAAAATTTTTGATAAAAAATCGGCAATATGAAAGGGTGAAAAAAGAACGACTAAGGTTTATAATAAAGGTAGACATCCAGCAGCCAGAAGGTTCGAGTGCTGCGTCCCGAGGGGTAGGGTGAGCTGCCCAGGAGGACCGGATGAAGTAAGGAGAAAATGATCATGAAGGAATTCCAGTACACCGTTAAGGATGCCTGCGGCATCCACGCCCGTCCCGCCGGTCTGCTCGTCAAGGTGGCCAAGGGCTTTGCCAGCACCGCCACCCTTGAGAAGGGCGGCAAGACCTGCGACCTGCGCAAGCTGATGGCCCTGATGGGCATGGGCGTCAAGCAGGGCGACACCGTTACCATCAAGGTGGAGGGCGACGACGAAGCCGCCTGCGCCGAAGCTATCCAGAAATTCCTGAGCGAGAACGTCTGATCGCCCAGCGTGATGAGAAGCCCTTGCGGGGAATGTCCTGCGGGGGCTTTTTGTTACGGAACACAAAACAGCAAGAATAAGGAGAAATTGCAATGCAGGTAGGTACCGGTAAAAGCATCCTGAATGGCATTGCCATCGGAAAGCTGAAGATCTATAAGAAAAAAGATACCGTCATCTCTGCCGCCGAAGTGGCCGACAACGCCGCTGAAGTGGCCCGTTTTGAGGACGCCCGCGCCAAGGCCATCGACCAGCAGACCGCTCTGTACGAGAAGGCTCTGGCCGAGGCCGGCGAGGACATCGCCGAGGTGTTCAACATCCACGCCATGATGCTGGATGACGACGACTTTGTGGACGCCATCAAGGAGATCATCAACGGCCAGCACAAGTGCGCTGAGTACGCCGTCAAGACCGCCGGCGACAATCAGGCCGCCGTATTCGCCGCCATGGATGACCCCTATTTGCAGGCCCGCAGCGCCGACGTCATCGACATTGCACAGGCCATCCTCGACATTTTGCAGGGCGTGGACAATGCTACTTTGCAGGGGACTGAGCCCAGCATCCTCGTGGCTGAGGACTTGGCCCCGTCCGAGACGGTCCGCATGGACAAGAGCCTGCTGCTGGGCTTCATCACCCGGGAGGGCAGCTCCAACAGCCACACTGCCATCCTCGCCCGCAGCATGAACATCCCCGCCCTCATCCAGTGCAAGGACATTCAGGACGACTGGGATGGCAAGATGGCGGTCGTGGACGGCTACAACGCCTGTGTCTACGTTGACCCCACCCCCGACCTGCTCAAGAGCCTGAAAAAGCGCCAGCAGGAAGACCAGAAAAAGCAGGCACTGCTGCAGGAGCTGAAGGGAAAGCCCAACACCACCCTCGACGGCAAGACCATCAACGTCTTTGCCAACATCGGCGGCATGGGCGACGTGGGTGCTGTTCAGCAGAACGACGCCGGCGGCGTCGGCCTCTTCCGCACCGAGTTCGTCTACCTCAACTGCAAGGACTTCCCGACGGAGGACTACCAGTTCGAGGCATACAAGCAGGTGCTCGAGAGCCTTGCACCCCGCAAGGTGGTCGTCCGCACCTGCGACATCGGCGCAGACAAGACCGTGGACTACATGAAGCTCGACCACGAGGAAAACCCCGCGCTGGGCTACCGCGCCATCCGCATCTGCCTGACCCGGAAGGACTTCTTCAAGACCCAGCTGCGCGCTCTGCTCCGCGCTTCCGCTTACGGCAACATGAGCATTATGTTCCCCATGATCACCAGCCTGCGGGAGCTGCAGGACGCCAAGGCCGTGCTGGACGAGTGCCGCGCGGAACTGCGGGCTGAGGGCAAGAAGTTTGACGAGAAGATGGAAGTGGGTACCATGATCGAGACGCCCGCCGCTGTCCTCATCGCCGACGAGCTGGCCGAGGAGTGCGACTTCTTCTCCATCGGCACCAACGATTTGACCCAGTACACCTGCGCTCTGGACCGCCAGAACGCAAAGCTGGAGCCTTTCTTCAACCCGCACCACCCCGCTGTGCTCCGGGCCATCAAGATGACCATCGACGCGGGCCACCGCCACGGCATCTGGGTGGGCATCTGCGGCGAGCTGGGCGCAGACACCGCCCTCACCGAGACCTTCCTGCGGATGGGCGTGGACGAGCTGTCCATGAACGCCAAGAGCGTGCTGCCCGTGCGCAAGATCATCCGCAGCATCGATTTGAGCAAGCCTTCCGATAAGTAAGGCCCTTTGCGCTGAAAACGCCGCCCCCGGCAGGGAACTTCCCCGCCGGGGGCTTTGCATACCCGAAAAATTTTACCGAAATACTTCAAAACCATAAAGTGCAGTGCTATACTGGTAGCATCGAAATACCTGCTGAGAGGGAATTTTATGACACAACTGCTCATCCGCCTGTTCGTCCGGCACCCGGACGATACCAAGAACGCCGCCGTCCGCACGGCCTACGGCAATCTGGCCAGCCTCGTGGGCATGGCCTGCAATCTCCTGCTCTGTCTGGGCAAGCTGGCGGCGGGAACGCTGTTCGGCTCCATCGCCATCATGGCCGACGCCCTGAACAACCTCTCGGACGCCTCGTCCAACGTGGTGAGCCTCGTGGGCTTCCGGCTGGCGGCCAAAGGCCCGGACGAAAAGCACCCCTACGGCCACGCCCGGTATGAGTATCTGGCGGGCCTCGTGGTCTGCGTCACCATCCTCGCCATCGGGCTTTCGCTGCTGAAAGAATCTGTGCTCAAAGTGCTGCATCCGACGGCAGTGGTGTTCAGCTGGCTCAGTGTGGGGGTGCTGGCGGCGTCCATCGGCGTCAAGCTCTGGATGAGCCGCTTCAACAAGACCATCGGCCAGCGCATCAACTCCGAGACTCTGATGGCCACCGCCGCCGACAGCCGGAACGATGTGCTGACCACCAGCGCCGTGCTCCTGTCCACCGTCCTCTCCCACCTGACGGGCTGGGACGTGCTGGACGGCCTCATGGGCGTGGCAGTGGCGGCGTTCATCCTCTGGTCGGGCTGGGGGCTTATGATGGACACCCTCAGCCCCCTGCTGGGTGAGAGCCCCTCGCCGGAGCTGGTGGAGCACATCGAGCACACCGTCATGAGCTACCCGGGAGTGCTGGGCGTCCACGATCTGATGGTCCATGACTACGGCCCGGGGCATCAGTTTGCCTCGCTCCACATCGAGTTCCCCGCCGAGGCCGACCCGCTGGAAGCCCACGACATCATCGACAACATCGAGCGGGATTTTCTGAAAAAAGACCACTTACAGGTCACCATCCACTACGACCCCATCGTGACGTCGGACGCCGCCGTAGGCATCCTGCGGAGCCGTTTGATGGAAAAAGCCCGCCAGATGGACCCTCGTCTGTCCATCCATGACCTGCGCATCGTGCCGGGGGACAGCCACACCAACGTGCTGTTCGACCTCGTGTTCCCGGCGGGCTACACCGGCGACAAGGACGCGCGGCTGGCCGAGATGTGCAATTTCGTCAAGGAGCAGGACCCGAGATACTGCTGTATGGTGAAGGTGGAGCAGAGCTATGCCTCCGCTCTGCCGGAAGAGGATCAATAAGAAAAAGAGGGAAAGTATTATGCTGAACGAGACTTACCGCGCCATGCTGGGCCACAAGAGCGTCATCCGCGAGACTTTCATGTACGGCAAACAGCGCGCCGCCGAGATAGGCTATGAGAACGTGTTCGACTACTCGCTGGGCAACCCCAGCGTCCCCTGCCCGGACAAGTTCACCAAAGCCATGCAGACCCTGCTGGCCGAGGAAGAGCCTGTCGCCCTTCACGGCTACTGCCCCAGTCAGGGCGACCCGGGCTTCCGCACCGCCGTGGCGGCCCATCTGGCAAAGACCTTCGGCCTGCCTTATGAGCAGAAGGATATTTTCCCCACCACCGGTGCGGCGGGCGCTATCGCCCACGCCATCCGCGCTGTGACAAAGCCCGGCGACGAGGTGCTGACCTTCGCCCCCTACTTCCCCGAGTACGGCCCTTATGTGGAGGGGACCGGCGCTGTGCTCAAGGTCGTGCCGCCTCAGGCGCCGGCGTTCCAGCCGAATCTCGACGCCTTTGAAGAGATGCTGACCGAGAACGTCACCTGCGTCCTCATCAACACCCCGAACAACCCCACCGGCGTCGTCTACTCCGCCGAGACCCTGAGCCGTCTGGCTGACATCCTGACCGAAAAGAGCAAAGTTTTCGGCCACAACATCTTCCTCGTCAGCGACGAGCCCTACCGTGACATCGCCTTCGACGGCAAAAAGGTGCCTTACCCGGCAGCGTTCTACCCCCACACCCTGACCTGCTTCTCCTTCTCCAAGAGCCTGAGCCTGCCCGGCGAACGTCTGGGCTATGTGGCCGTCCGGCCCGGCTGCGAGGGCGAAGACGTGCTGGTGGACATGATGGCTCAGATATCCCGCTTCACCGGCCACAACTGCCCGCCCAGCATCATCCAGAAAGCCACTGCCGAGTGCCTCGACGTCACCAGCGATCTGTCCGTCTACGAGACGAACATGAACCTGCTGTACGATAAGCTCACCGAGCTGGGCTTTGAGGTGGAGCGCCCCGGCGGCACATTTTATATCTTCCCGAAGGCGCTGGAAGAGGACGCCAACGCCTTCTGCCTCAAGGCCCGGGAGTTCGATCTGCTGCTGGTCCCCAGCGACACCTTCGGCGTCAAGGGCTATGTCCGCTTTGCCTACTGCATCGACACCGAGAAGGTGAAGCGCAGTCTGCCCGCACTGGAAAAGCTGGCCGCAGCCTATAAAAAGTGAATGTGAGGTAGTTCCATGCATCCGCTCCCCGAATATCCCCGCCCGAGTATGCGCCGGGACAGCTACGTCAACCTGAACGGCCCGTGGGACTACGCCATCACCCAGAGCTCGGAGTTCCCGGCAAAGTGGGACGGCGCTATCCTCGTACCCTATTCGCCCGAGGCAAAAGCCTCCGGCGTGGGCCGGACGTTGCAGCCCGGCCAGTGGCTCCACTACCACCGCACCTTTACGCCCCCGGCGGGCGAGGGCGGGCGCGTCCTGCTCCACTTCGGGGCTGTGGACTACGCCTGCGCGGTGGAGGTCAATGGCCGTCTGGCCGGGGGGCACCGGGGCGGCTACTGGCCCTTTACGCTGGACATCACCGACCTGCTCCGCCCGCAGGGCCATAACACCCTCTGGGTGGCCGTACAGGACCCCACCGGCACGGGAACGCAGGCGAGAGGCAAGCAGACCCTCCGGCCCGGCGGGATGTTCTACCCGGCCCAGAGCGGCATCTGGCAGACGGTCTGGCTGGAGCGGGTGCCGGAAAATTACATTGATACGCTGACCGTCACCCCGGACTACGACGCCCGGACCGTGACCGTGAAAGTCCATACCTCGAAGCCCGGCGGCGCAGTGAACCTCTGGGCCGTGGTGCGGGCCGGCGGCGTGACCATCGCCGAGGACTGGGGCAGCGACGAGGCCGACCGGGACGGCGAAGTGACCCTGAACATCGCCGAAGAGCATTTCTTCCCGTGGAGCCCCGACAGTCCCTTCCTCTACGATTTGACCGTCGGCACGACACAGGGCGAAGAAGAGGGCTTCGACACCGTCCACAGCTATTTCGCCCTCCGCAAGTGGGAGTGCAAAGAGGATGCAAAGGGCATCCGGCGGTTTTTCCTGAACGGCAGGCCCATCCTGCTCAACGGCCTGCTGGACCAGGGCTATTGGCCCGACGGCCTCTACACCCCGCCCTCCGACGCGGCTGTGGAGCACGAACTGCACACCGTGCGGGAGCTGGGCTTCAACCTGCTGCGCAAGCACGCCAAAATCGAGCCGGAGCGCTGGTACTACCACTGCGATAAACTGGGCATCATCGTCTGGCAGGATATGGTCAACGGCGGCGGAGCCTACCCGATGTGGTACGTCACCTACCTGACCAACGCCCTGCAGCCCCTGATGCGCCGCGCCCCGGACGGGAAGCTGCTGTGGGGCTTTCTGGGCCGGGGCAGCGCCCACAGCCGGGAGGAGTACGCCCGGGAGCTGGCCGACACGGTAGCCGCATTGGGTCGGCACCCCTGCATCGGGTGCTGGGTGCCGTTCAACGAGGGGTGGGGGCAGTTCGACGCACGGAAAGCCACCGAGACCCTCCGCGCCCTCGACCCGTCCCGTCCGGTGGACGAGGCCAGCGGCTGGTTCGACCGGGGCGGGGGAGATGTGCATTCCATCCACAACTACTTCTATCCGCTCCGCATCCGCCCGAACGTGCGCACGGTGGCCCTCAGCGAGTACGGCGGCATTGCATGGCCCATGCCCGGCCATGAGCCGCCCCGGAAGACCTACGGCTACGGCACGGCCAGAAGCCGGGCAGAGCTGACGGAGCGCTACTGCGATTTGCAGCGCAAGACGGTGCTCCCGCAGCTGAAAAAGGGCCTGTCGGCGCTGGTGTACACCCAGCTGACCGACGTGGAGGACGAGGTGAACGGCCTGTTCACCTACGACCGCACGGCCATCAAACCCGATGCCGCCGCCGTCCGCGCCGTCAACGAGGCGCTGGAAGCGGAGTTTGAAAAGGCAGTAAAAGAATGAACGGGCTTTCGGCCATTTTCCCCTGTGCAGACAGAGCGGTTGCCCTTATTATAAAGGTAAAGCAAAGGGCGGCTTTTGAGGATTTTTGGTACAAATTTTGGAACGAATACATATTTAACGGGCAGTTTGCTATTTTTCACGGCTTCTGATTGGACAAAATGCCGAAAACAATACCGTATCTTGACAATCTTGTGAAAATGCACTATACTGAACCCATCGAGACAGACCACGAAGTTCTTGTAGTGGTTTGCCGAAATAAAAAATATTTTTTATTGGAGGAATATCACTATGAAAATGTTCAAGAAACTCATGGCTGTTGCTCTCGTTGGCGTCATGGCTCTGTCCATGCTGGCTGGCTGCGCTGTCACCGATGCTGTGAAGGAAAAGGCAGCTGAGAAGGGCCTGGAGGTGGCAGCTAGAGCTCTCACTGGTAAGGACGTTGAGTTCACTCAGGTCGACAAGGCTGAATACAAGGACGCAATGAAGGACGTCAAGACTGCCATCAAGGAGAAGAATTATAAGAATCCCGATGTAGCTGCCGTGCCGTCTGCTACTACCAATGACTACTCTGTTGTTGTTATCGCCGAGCCCAAGTCTGCCACTACTAGCGCCGCTTGGGAGAAGGTCGGTCTGAAAATCCTTACCGCTGCTACTATCCATCCGGAGAGTGCTAACAACGGCAAGACCGTGAAGGCCAAGGTTCACATTGAGGCTGTCGAGGGTGTCGATGCTAAGGGTAAGGATCAGACCTACTTCGTCTTCGTCTTCGCTGCTACTCCGACTGCTTACAACAAGTAATCAGAACTTCTAAAACAAAAGTAATTACAGGCACACGGCCTGTAATGATAAACATTATATGTTCGCGCATGTAGTGATTTATCTCACATAGTCTAAGGGCGAGGTTCCGCAAGGGGCCTCGCCCTTAGGCTTTTTATAGGTGCTGGGCTATTGACATTGGAGAACGATTCCTTTATAATTAGGGTGCAGACCAGTTGAAGATGCATGAACTGGAAAATCATGGAAACTCAAAAGCGCAAAAACTGCCCGCTTTGAGATGCCGCAGAAGGCGAAAATGACGCCGGAATATAAGAAAAATGATGCATCTGCATTGTTTTTAAGAGAATGGATAAAAACGTCGGATTGCATCAGAATGCGTTAGAAAGCGTTGAGCCGCCCGCCCCAGCCTGAAAAGGCCGAAGCGGGCGGTCCGTTTTTATCTTTTGTATTCTGAAAGTTCTGGCGCTTGACAATCCACGTACGACTGTCTATAATAAAGATAAGGAAAGGCGCTGACCGTGCAAACGGCTAGCTCCTCACCAGTCAAGCATTACAAAAGTAATGACCGTCACCGAGTTGGGGAACTGTGGGCGGTCATTTCTTTTTGTGCTTTTTCCTTTTGCTGCCATAAGAATCATCCTTTTTCCGGTCGTCCATCAAGTGTACGACACTTACGAGAAGTGCCAACAGTGCGATGATCGTCTGGAAAAGCAATAGAATTTCCGATGTAGTCATAAGGCATCCCTCCCTTCGCTGTGAGCGTCGGGAGCGGAACTCCAAAAAGTTGCCCTCCCGCGCTTGCTTTGCTCCGAAGAGCAAGACAGCGAGACCGGTGAGGAGCAATAGCCGCCTGCGTTTGGTTGGACAGCGCCTTTCTGCTAAGAGGATACCATAAAAACCGACAAAAAGCAACGCCGCACGAACGATGCCCGCGCGGCGCTGGAAGTAGAATTTGAGAAGGCAGGATAGCTATATTCTTGTGCTTGACAATCCACGTACGGCTGTCTATAATAAAGATAAGGAAAGGCGCTGGCTGCACAGTGGTCAGCTCCCTCTCTCAGTGTCACATTTTGAGAAACATGACCGCCGGAGTTTGGAAGACTATAGGGGCGGTCATTTTTCTTGCCATTTTATTTTTTGATATAGTGTTTTGCGTGATGCATATCCCGAAAAAAGACTTGGGCAATCGTCCAAGTGATTTTGGCAGTGCCAAGGATGACAGTGGCCAAAAGGCCGAGCAGAGCAATAACAGTATTCAAAATTTCCATAGTGGAATCCTCCCTTAGATTTTCATGTAGAAACATTCGAACCGTCAGGAGGATGACAAAAAATTGAACTTCCTCCTGACGCGGCACAATGTGACGCGAGGGAGGGAGCATGACCGCTGCACTTGCAGGACAGCGCCTTTCTGCTAAGAGGATACCATAAAAACCGACAAAAAGCAACGCCGCACGAACGATGCCCGCGCGGCGCTGGAAGCGGAATTTGAAAAGCAGTATGATAACAGAAAAGCTCCGGGGACCAACAGTTTCCCGGAGCTTTTGTATTATTTTTGAGGAAAATTACTTCTCGTTCTTGATTTTGGAAGCCGGCATCTTCTTCATGGCGGCAGAATCCAGAGCGTGGGACAGCTGGGCGCCATAGGACTGAATGCTGTCCTGCAGCTCGCCGCTCTTCATGTCGGAGAGGGCCTGTGCGCGGAGGCTGTCCAGCGTGTCAGCGTCCAGCGGGTCGAGACGGACGAGCATCATCAGCGCATAGCTGGAATACTGCACGGCAGCGGCCTCGCCGGGCTTGAGGGCGCGAACAGCGTCGGCGGTGCCTTCCTCGGAGAAGGTGGCATTGATGTTGTCAGAACCCAGCAGAGCAGTGGAGAGAGAAGAAGCGTCGGAAGAGGGCTCGCTATCCAGCACCGCGTAGATGTCGGGCAGGGCAGCGGTGACGGCGGCACTGAAAGCGGAGGTCTGGGCGCTGGCTCCATCGGGGGTGGCAGTGTTGCAGCTCTCGGCGGCGGTCTGGGCCAGCTCAAGCATCTGGGCGCTCTGGTCGTCATCAGCAAAAGCGAAGGTGCTGGTGTTGTAGAGCGGCACGACCACATAGCGGATGTAGACCATCTCGTCCTCGAGGTGGCTGGTCAGCTCTGCGTCGGAGACGGGGGTCTCGCCGTCGGTGCCGTAGCACTTCTCGAGCAGGTCGTTGCTCTTGATGAGGATGCGCTCGAACCGCTTGAGGGTGTCGAGGCCGATGCCGTTGGCCTTATAGAGGTCGCCGTTCTGCTCCATCAGCTGGGAGGCGTAGCTGTCGGCCTGCGTCTCCTCGTCGGGGGTCAGCACGCCGCCCAGCTCATCGAAACGGGTCTCGATGGCGGCGTAGGACTCGAGGTTCTCGAGGGTCTTCTGGGCCACATAGTCGCTGACCACGGCGGTCTCGCCGGTGGCGTCATCGACGGTGATGGTGGCCTTGAGGAAGCTGGACACCTTGGTGGCGTCCTGGTCGTCGGAAGCGAGGTCGGCGGCGGTCTGGTAGGCATCGAACTGGGCCAGCAGATAGAGGCCGGAAGAGATGTCCACCTCACCGATGGTGCCTACGGAATCCGGGGTGGAGAGGCTGCAGCCCACGAGGTCGACGGCCAGAGCGAGGGCGCAGACGAGCGCGATGAGTTTCTTTTTCATAAGTGTACTCCTAGTGAATTTATTTTTTGCCGTTGTTTTCCTCCGGCGGGGCGGCAAGGATGTCTGCCATCGCCTTGAGGATGCTTTGCAGCAGTTCCAGCGGCTTTTCGTCGGGTTGGAGAGTCACCGAGAGGTAGGGCTTGGTGCCGGCTCCTGCCGTCACCCGGCCATTGAAAGCGATGAGCAGGCCGCGAATCATGGCCACATCCAGCGTCTCCACCTGTAACAGCAGGGTGTCCTTTTTCTGGGTGACTTCGTAGACGCCCACAGCGGTGGCCTGTACGCGCACCAGCGAGACGTTCACGAGGTCGCTGACAGAGGGCGGCGGGTCGCCGTAGCGGTCGATGAGTTCGTCCAGCACGTCGGCGGCGTCTTCGGGGGTCTGGATGGCGGCGATGCGCTTGTAGGCCTCGATGCGGCCCGGGCCGTCGGCAATATACTTTTCCGGGATGAAGGCGTCCACCCGCAGGTCCACGAGGCATTCGCTCTTGTCGCGCTGGATGGGCTCACCCTTGGCCCGGGCGATGGCCTGACCCAGCATCTTGACATAGAGGTCATAGCCCACGGCCTCCATGTGGCCGTGCTGGCTGTGGCCCAGCAGACTGCCTGCTCCGCGAATTTGTAAGTCGCGCATGGCGATGCGGAAGCCGGAGCCGAAGGCCGTGAACTCCCGGATGGCCGAAAGCCGCTTCTGGGCGATGTCGGTGAGGGTCTTGTCCCGCCGGAAGGTGAAGTAGGCGTAGGCTTTCCGGCCCGAACGGCCTACGCGGCCCCGGATCTGGTACAGCTGGGCCAGACCCATCCGGTCAGCATCCTCGATGATGAGGGTGTTGCAGTTGCGCACGTCAATGCCCGTCTCGATGAGGGTGGTGCAGACGAGGATGTCGATCTCGCCGTTCAGTAGATGCTGCCAGACGGGGTTCAGCTCTTCCTCGGTCATCTTGCCGTGGGCGATGCCCACCCGCGCTCCCGGCACCATCTGGCTGACATGGGCGGCACAGGACTCGATGTTGTCCACCCGGTTGTGCAGGTAGTAGACCTGACCGCCCCGGGCCAGCTCCTTCTTCATGGCTTCGGCGAGGATGACGTCATTGTATTCCAACACGAACGTCTCCACCGGCTGGCGCTCGATGGGCGGCTGCTCGATGGTGGAGAGGTCGCGGATGCCGCTCATGGCCATGTTCAGGGTGCGGGGGATGGGGGTGGCCGAGAGGGTCAGCATGTCCACGCCGATAAAGTTCTCTTTCAGCTTCTCCTTGTGCTTGACGCCGAAACGCTGCTCCTCGTCGATGATGACAAGGCCCAGGTCGTGGAACCGGACGTCCTTGGAGAGCAGGCGGTGGGTGCCGATGACGATGTCCACGCTGCCGGCCTGCAGGCCCCGCAGGGTCTCTTTCTGCTGCTTGGCGGTGCGGAAGCGGGAGAGCAGCCCGACTTTCACCGGGAACGCCTCCATGCGGGAGATGATGCTGTTGTAGTGCTGCCACGCCAGCAGGGTGGTGGGGGCCAGAATGGCGCACTGCTTGCCGCCCATGACGCACTTGAAGGCCGCGCGGAAGGCGACCTCTGTTTTGCCGACGCCCACGTCACCGCAGAGCAGGCGGTCCATAGGCCAGCCCTTTTCCATGTCCTTCTTAATTTCGGCGGTGGCGGTGAGCTGGTCGTCCGTCTCGTCGTACTCGAAGCGGGACTCGAAATCGCTCTGCCAATCACCGTCGGCGGGGAAGGCGTAGCCCGTGGCCTGACGGCGGCGGGCGTAGAGCTCGATAAGCTCCTGCGCCATCTCTTCGGTGGCCTTTTTGACCTTGGCGCGGGTGCGCTGCCACTCGGTGCCGCCCAGCTTTGCAAGCTTCACCTTTTCCTCGTCGCCGGGGGCGGTGTAGCGGCTCAGCAGATCGAGCTGAGTGACCGGCACATACAGCACGTCCGAGCCGGAGTACTGAATCTTCAGGTAATCTTTTATCGCGCCCTGCACCTCGAGACGCTGGATGCCCGCATACATACCGATGCCGTGGCTCTGGTGAACCACATAGTCGCCGGGCTTGATGTCCGAGAGGCTGGACAGGGCGTTTTTGTTCTTCTTGCGCTTTTTGTTTTCGGCGGCCTCGTCGTCCAGACCGTGACGCCGGGACGAAACGACCGCCACGCGGGCGAACGGGAAGGTGCAGCCCGCCGTGAGGTGGCCGGGCAGTACCTGAACCAAACCTTTCGCGGGCCGGACGTCTCGGCTCATGCTGACGGCATAGCCCTTGTCAGCCAAATCGCGGGTAAGGGCCGCAGCACCCTTGGGCGTACCGGCGAAAAGGGTCACGGCGTACCCCTGCTGGACCAGCGGGTCGAGGTCTTCCCGCAGGGAAGCGAGGTCGCCGCCCCAGTTGGGGGCCGCGAACGCCTCGGCGTTGATGAGGTCTTTCAGTTTGAACTCGTTCATGCCGCGCAGGAAGTTCTCGCAGAGCAGGGTGCTCTGGTCCTGCGCCGCAATGGCGAGGTCGTCCATGGTCTGGTAGAGCACATCGAGGCCGGGGCAGATAACGCCCTCCTCGAGCAGGCCGGTCAGCTCTTCGCTGCGGCGGAACTCGGTGGCCTTCTGGGCGTCCCGGATGCCGCCCACCTCGTCGAGGATGAAGATGGGGCTGCTCAGGTGGTCGAGCAATGTGGCGGGCGTCTTGTACCGCAGACCGTAGTATTTGTCCATAGCCTCGGGCATGACGCCGCTGTCCAGCTGGGCGAGGTCGGACTCCATGGCCTTTTCGAGGGCGGTGCGGCGCTTGCCGCGGGCTTTCTTCTGGGCGGCGCGGAGGGCCTCCGCCGTGTCGGCGGTGCTGCCGAACAGCACCTCACGGGCGGGGGAAAGATAGATTTTTTCCAGCGCACCGTCCCGCCGCTGGGTGAGCAGGTCGAAGGAGGCGAGTGAGTCTATCTCGTCGTCCCAGTACTCCACACGGGCGGGCTGGCGCATATCGGGGGCGTAGATGTCCACGATGTCGCCCCGGACGCTGAACTGTCCCGGGCCGTCCACCTGACTTCGCCGCACGTATCCGGCGGCGAAGAGCCGCTCCACCAGCGCTTCGCGGTTGTAGACCATGCCGGGCTTGAGGGTGAGGGTGTTCTTCTGGAACTCATCCTGCGGCACAGTGTATTGGAGCAGGGCTTCGGCGGGGACGCAGACGGCGTTCAGCCGTCCGCCCGCCAGTGCGCCCAGCACCGACAGACGCCGGTACTCGTACTCGCGGCCCGCGCCCTCGACGGGGCGGAGCATGAAGTCCCGGGGCGGGAACACCGCCGCCGAGAGCCCCAGCGTCTTGAGGTCGTCGGCAAAATGGGTGGCCTCGGCCTCGCCGGGCGTGACGACGCAGAGGATGCGGTCCGTGTCCTTCTGGAGCGCGGCGTAGAGCAATGCCCGGCCTGCCGGAGGCAGGCCGAACAGCGCCGCCGGGCCGGGGGAGGCGAGGCTGGCCGCTATCTTCTGATATTCAGGGGTGTTTTTCAGGAGCGCTTCGTACATGGTGGACCTCCTTTCAGCCCTCTCAGTCATCGCTGCGCGATGCCAGCTCTCCCATGGGGAGAGCCACTGGCGTGTCGGTCAGGCTTTTGCGAGACAAGAGAGGGTTCTTTTATCGGGAACGGTAGTGCCCTGCTGCCGAGGACAGCAACAGCTTGACAAGGTGCATTGTCCACAAGACATCTGCCCCCGCAAGCAAGGCCCGGCATTCTGCGGATGCGCAGGCTTTCAGCAGGCGGTACAAAGCGGCCCGGCCTGCTAAGGGCTCCCCCTCTGAGGAAAGACTTCCCCCGGCCGGGGGAAGATGTCGCGTAAGCGACAAAAAGGGGAATCTGGCGCGTCAGCGCCTGAGAGGGATTACCCGTTATACTTGCTCTGCGCCAGACCCAGCTTGCCGTCCATGATGAGCTTTGCGGCGGCTGCGATGTCGGGGCAGCGGTCGGCGAGGGCCTTGGCATCGTCGGGCGGGAACTTGCCCAGCACCCAGTCGGCCAAATCGTAGTCCGGGCGGGGCTTTGCGCCCACGCCGATGCGGATGCGGGGGAAGTTCTCGCCGCCGAGGCGGGCGATGATGCTCTTGAGGCCGTTGTGGCCGCCCGCAGAGCCGGAGGGCCGGATGCGCAGTTTGCCGGGGTTCTGGGTGATGTCGTCGCACAGGACGATGACGTGGTCGGCAGGGATCTTGAAGAAGCCCGCCAGCGGGCCGATGGAGTCGCCCGAGAGGTTCATATAAGTCAGGGGCTTCAGGAGCACGACCTTGTGGCCGTCCACCTCGCCCTGCCCCCACAGGCCCTGAAACTTGGTCTTGGAGACGGAGATGCCCCACTTGCCGGCCAGATAGTCCAGCGCGGCAAAGCCTGCGTTGTGACGGGTGCCGTCGTATTTCGGCTCCGGATTGCCGAGGCCGGCAATGAGCCAGATGTCATTGGTGTTCATATGATATATTCTGCCTTTTTTACGTTGGATCTGTTTTCGAACAATATGTTATTATAACATACGCGCGCGCAAAAAGATACACAAAAAACATAAAATGCCCCGGCGCACGGATGCGGAACGTGCGCCGGGGCAGATGGAAAGCGCTGGATGCGGAACCGGCGCTCTGGGCAGAGTCGGAGGGAGAGTAAAAACGGAAAACTTAACCCTGCTCTTTTTCGAGTTTCTGCTTCTTTATAATGTACGCCTCCATTTTCGGTTCAGCCCAGCCGTCGAGGTTGGTCTGACGCTCCCGGGCGATGCCAAGAGCCTGCGGGGGGACGTCTTTGGTGATGGTGCTGCCGGCGGCGGTGTAGGCCCCGTCGCCGATGGTGACGGGGGCGACAAGGTTGGTGTTGCAGCCGATGAAGCAGTAGTCGCCGATCTGAGTGCGGAACTTGTCCTTGCCGTCGTAGTTGCAGGTGACGGTGCCGCAGCCGAAATTACAGTACTTGCCTACATCGCTGTCGCCGATGTAGGTCAGGTGGCTGACGGTGTTGCCCCGGGCAAAGTTGGAGTTCTTCGTCTCGACATAAGCGCCCAGATGCACACCGTAGCCGGTGACGGTGTTGATGCGCACATGGGTGAAGGGGCCGATGTTGTTGTGGGGGCCGAGGTGGCTGCTGTAGACCTGGCTGGCGTTGACGGTGGTGCCTTCGTCCACGGTGCTGTCCTCGATAAGGGTGTTGGGGCCGATGACGCAGCCTGCGCCGATGGCGGTCTTGCCGCGCAGGATGGTGCCTGCGAGGATGACGGCTCCCGGGGCAATGACTACTTCAGAGCCGATCTCCACATTGCGGCTGCGGATGTCCACGCCGTTTGCGATGTGGCGCAGCAGCACCTCTTCGCGCTGGGCCTCGGCAGCGTCGAGCTTTGCCTTTGCGGCAGCCAGTGCGGATGTATCAATATTCTGCATAGAGAAAAACCTCCTCCAAAACCGCCTCTCGCAGAAGCTGTGCAGACCCCTGCGGAAGAGGAAATGTTGTATCCAAGATAGAAGAAATTCGGAAAGATGGAAGACAAACAAGAACAGCAGCAAGTTTAATGGATGGAAAGTTGTATCCAACTGCCCAAAAACGGCGTCAGAACTCAAAAATCCTCTTCAAATCTTTCCCATTTTATATTACCCAAAAAGTGAGTAAAATGCAAGGGTTTGCACAAAAAATATCAAACAAATTCGGTGATTTGCCCGATGGAATAGACGTGAAATTTTGGTATAATAGTTTAGCATTCACAGAGAAATGTTTATCGTATGACAAGACAGAGCAACGATAAGACCGCCGTGCTTCGCGCCAGCGGCCATCATTTGGGAGGTAAACACGCATGAGCAAAAAGTATCTGTACTACTTCAGCGAAGGCAACGATGCCTTTGGCGGCGACAAGGTCACCATGAAGAACATTCTGGGCGGCAAGGGCGCTGGTCTGGCTGAGATGACTGCAGCCGGTATGCCGGTGCCGCAGGGCTTCACCATCACCACCGAGGCCTGCACCCAGTACTACGCAGATGGCCGCCAGATCAACGACGAGATCACCGCTGACATCTTCGAGCACGTCAAGGGCCTCGAGAAGATCACCGGCAAGACCTTCGGCGACAACGAGAATCCGCTGCTGGTCTCCGTCCGTTCCGGCGCACGTCAGTCCATGCCCGGCATGATGGACACCATCCTGAACCTCGGCCTGAACGACGAGGCTGTCGAGGGTCTGGCCAAGAAGACCAACAACCCCCGCTTCGCATATGACTGCTACCGCCGCTTCGTGCAGATGTTCGCCGACGTCGTCATGATGGTCCCGAAGAGCCTGTTCGAGGTCGAGATCGATAAGCTGAAGGAAGCCAAGGGCGTCAAGAATGACGTTGACCTGACTGCTGACGACCTGAAGGAACTGGTCGGCACCTTCAAGAAGATCTACGAGGACAACGAGGGCAAGCCGTTCCCCCAGGACCCCAAGGATCAGCTCATCGAGGCTGTCAAGGCCGTCTTCCGCAGCTGGGACAACCCCCGTGCAAACGTCTATCGTAAGATGAACGAGATCCCCTACGAGTGGGGTACCGCTGTCAACGTCCAGCAGATGGCTTTCGGTAACTCCGGCGACCGCTCCGGCACCGGCGTTGCATTCACCCGTGACCCCGCCACCGGCGCTAAGAAGCTGATGGGCGAGTACCTCATCAATGCACAGGGCGAGGACGTCGTTGCTGGTGTCCGCACTCCGTCTCCCATCAGCCACCTGCACGAGCAGATGCCTGAGGTCTACGACCAGTTCGTTGAGATCGCTACCCGTCTGGAGAACTACTTCCGCGATATGCAGGATATGGAGTTCACCATTGAGGACGGCCACCTGTATATGCTGCAGACCCGTAACGGCAAGCGTACCGCTCAGGCTGCTCTGCAGATCGCATGTGACCTGGTGGACGAGGGCATGATCACCGAGCAGGAGGCTGTCCTGCGCGTGGAGCCCAAGCAGCTGGATACCCTGCTGCATCCCCAGTTCGACGCAGCTGCCCTGAAGGCTGCTGAGGTCGTCGGCAAGGGTCTGGCAGCTTCTCCCGGTTCTGCCTGCGGCCAGATCGTCTTCACCGCCGAAGAGGCTGAGGAGATGGTCAAGTCCGGCAAGATGAAGAAGGTCGTTCTGGTCCGTCTGGAGACCTCTCCCGAGGACATCGTCGGTATGCAGGTGTCTCAGGGCATCCTGACCGTCCGCGGCGGCATGACCAGCCACGCAGCCGTTGTTGCTCGTGGTATGGGTACCTGCTGTGTCTCCGGCTGCGGCAACGACAACGACGTGAAGATCGACGAAGAGGCTAAGACCTTCGAGCTCAACGGCCACAAGTTCGTCGAGGGCGACTGGATCTCCATCGACGGCTCCACTGGTAACATCTACGGTGAGCAGGTCGCTACCGTCGCCGCCACCGGCAACAAGAACTTCAACCGCTTCATGGGTTGGGCAGACGCCGCTCGTCAGCTGCTGGTCATGACCAACGCTGATAACCCGCGCGACGCACAGCAGGCAGTTGACCTGGGTGCTGAGGGCATCGGCCTGTGCCGTACCGAGCATATGTTCTTTGCTGAGGACCGCATCAAGGCTGTCCGTGAGATGATCTGCGCACGTACCGTGGAAGAGCGCGAGGCTGCTCTGGCCAAGGTCGAGCCGTTCCAGCAGGGTGACTTCGAGGCGATGTACCGCATCATGGGTGAGCGCCCGATGACCATCCGTTATCTGGACCCGCCTCTCCACGAGTTCCTGCCCAGCAAGGACGAGGACATCAAGGAGCTGGCTGCCGACATGGGCATGACCTTTGATGACCTGAAGAACGTCGTTGCTTCTCTGCACGAGTTCAACCCCATGATGGGCCATCGTGGCTGCCGTCTGGCTGTCACCTATCCCGAGATCGCAGCAATGCAGACCCGCGCTGTTATCAAGGCAGCTCTGAACGTCTCTGCTGAGACCGGTTATATCATCACTCCGCACATCATGATCCCGCTGGTCGGCGAGGTCAAGGAGCTGAAGTTCGTCAAGGACGTTGTCGTCAAGGTCGCAGACGAGCTCATCAAGGCTTCCGGCGTTGATATGAAGTATCTGGTCGGTACCATGATCGAGATCCCCCGTGCAGCTCTGACTGCCGGCGAGATTGCCAAGGAGGCCGAGTTCTTCAGCTTCGGCACCAACGACCTGACTCAGATGACCTTCGGCTTCAGCCGTGACGATGCTGCCAAGTTCCTGGGCGCTTACTACGAGAACAAGATCTACGAGAGCGATCCGTTCCAGCATCTGGATCAGGTCGGCGTCGGCAAGCTGGTCAAGATGGCTGCACATGACGGCCGTGAGACCCGTCCCGACCTGGGTCTGGGCATCTGCGGCGAGCACGGCGGCGATCCTTCCAGCGTCGAGTTCTGCCACAATGTTGGTCTGGACTACGTCAGCTGCTCTCCCTTCCGTGTGCCTATCGCACGTCTGGCTGCTGCCCAGGCTGCCATCAAGAATCCCAGAAAGTAAGATTGTTGCATGAAGATGCACTGATCCTGCAAAACATGGGAAGATAAACGTATGATAAACCCTCCCCGGTGAAACTGAATGGTTTTGCCGGGGAGGGTTTTGGTTTAGTCAAGAATTCAATGAATTGAGGATATATAAATGACGGGGCAAGAAAGACAGGGAGGCTGGCAGTTTCCGCTGATTCCTGAAAGGCGTTTGGCGGCACATTGGATGACATGGAGTGCATAAAATTGACTGGACTTGCCCGGAATACCTATTATAAATATAAGCGGCAGATTCGGGAGGACGCTGAAATGAAGGATTGACTTCTATGTAAAAGAAGCCGCTGCAAAGGCGGACAGAAGGAACACGGGACATTCAAAACGAGAATGCCGTGTTCCTTTTTTGTTGTTTGTGGAGGATGGACAACCATACCGTCCAGCCAAATCTGTATAATGAGAGCAGAAAAGTTGATAGAAACATAAGAAAGAAGGAGAAGAGCGTATGAAAAAATTTTTGATGGTGCTGTTGAGCATTGCATTTGTGCTGAATCTTGCGATTGTGATTGGGCTGATTGGCGGATATGGTTCGCCACGCCGGGCGCTTTACACCATCACAGATGAACTGATGAACAGTGCCTATCGCTTCAAAAGAGGTTGGCAATTTAAGAATAGTCTACCTTGACTTTTTAGGAGATGGACAGGCGGTCTGTCCATCTTTTTTTGTATACTGGGGTTGTGCAAAAGAGACAAAAATTTTTTTGTAATTCCGTGAAACGACAAAACTTCACACAAAGAATTGCAGCGATAGTTGTGTTGTGTTACAATGAGCAGAGAAGGAGAATGAGCTGTGCGTAATAGTAGATTGGACCGTATACTCTATATCCAGCAGGTGCTGGTACAGGGCGGTGTGCTGAACAAACAGCAGATGGCTGACCGCTTCGGTGTCAGTGAGAAAACCATCCAGCGCGATCTTGACACCCTGCGCAATCATTTTGCAGACAGCGAGCCGCGCCGAGAGATCTTATACAACTCCGCAAAGGGCGGCTATCTGCTGGATGACACGCTTTCCCGCTTCCTCACCAGCAGCGAGATTCTGGCAGTGTGCAAGATCCTGCTGGAGAGCCGCTCCATGGTCAAGGAGGAGATGTTCCCCATTCTGGACAAGCTGGTGCAGGTGTGCACCCCGCTGGACCGATTAAATCAGGTCAAAGACCTCATCAGCAACGAACGCTTCCATTACGTTGAGCCGCAGCATGGCCGGAAGTTTATCGAGAGCCTGTGGGAGATCGGCACGGCAGTAGAAAATCACAATGTTATGGAAATTACCTACTGCCGCACCCACGACGGCGAGACTCGTGTGCGCACCATTGAGCCGGTGGGCATCCTGTTCAGCGAGTATTATTTCTATCTGGCGGCGTTCATCGAAGGCATCGACAAGGACAAACACTTCCAGAACCCGCAGGACAATTCCCCGACGATTTATCGTATTGACCGCATTCAGAACTATAAGACCCTCGACCGACACTTTGCACAGCGGTACACCGACCGCTTTCAGGAGGGCGAGATGCGCAAGCGCATCCAGTTTATGTACGGCGGCGAGTTGCAGACCATTCGGTTTGAGTATACCGGGCCGAGTCTGGAATCTGTACTTGACCGTCTGCCCACTGCAAAGGTTTTGCAGGTGACGGAGAAGGGCTGGATCATAGAGGCTGAGGTGTTTGGCACAGGTATCCAAATGTGGGTGCGGAGTCAGGGAGACTATGTGCGGGTACTGGCAGAACAATAAACGCATTAGGAAAGGAGAAAAATAAAATGGCGGTGCCTTTTATCCTGCTGGGTGGTGCGGCGTTGGCCGGCATCACCGGTGCTGTAAAAAGTGTATCTGCTCACACAAAAAATGCAAACGCAAAGCAGATCGTTGCGGAGGCACAGAATATCTATGACGAGGCGCGGGAGATGCTGGAGGAACAAAGAACCTGCACAGCGGAATGCCTGAAACGGCTGGGAGTGCTCAAGGTAGATATCTGGTCGAAAGAAATGAATGATTTTATCCGTACGTTCAGAGCCTTCAAGAATGTCCGGATGGAAAGTGACGTGGCCGGGGATGAACGTCTGAAGCTCAAGCGTCAGGGAACAGAAAACCTGAAAAATATGGAAGTTGCTGCTTTGAAGGCAACGGAGATTGCGCGGGCAGGCGTTGCTTCTCTTGGCACCGGAGTGCTGGCAGGCATTGCCTCCTACGGCGGAGCGATGATGTTTGCATCTGCATCAACAGGCACGGCCATTGCAAGTCTGTCCGGCGTGGCAGCGACCAATGCAACGCTGGCATGGTTTGGCGGCGGTGCATTGACCGCAGGCGGTCTGGGCATGGCGGGCGGCACACTGGTTCTCGGCGGCATCGTTGTCGGGCCGGTATTGGCAGCCGCAGGCCTTATCATGAATGCCAAGGCGGATGAAAATCTGGCCAGTGCAGAAGCCACGGCGGCGCGGGCCGAAACGGCGGTGGAAAAGATGGCTGTTATGACAGATTTTATGAAAAAGACTGCAAGTATTGCAGAAAACTATTCGGACTTTCTGGTACGCTTTCGCAGTGCATTTTATCCGGTAGTAAATGAGATGAAATATATGGAACAGCGCACCAGACAGAAGCAGAAAAGGATGCTGTACGATTCAGACGATGAGAAAATCGATTTCAACAGCCTGACCGAAGCAGAGCAGAAAAAGATTCATCAGGCATGGCTTATGGCACAAATTATGTGTTCAGTACTGTCAGAACCGCTTCTGACACCGGCCGGGGAACTGGCTTCGGAAGCACAGACAACTCTGCAGAACGCAAGGAATGTGTATCCGGCATTCGCACAGGGAAGGTACGGCTTCTGATGCGCCTGTAAAGGAGAAAGAAGGATCGAGCTGTGAGAAGCAGGGAAGAAAAAAATCTGGAAGGTCAGGCTGGTGCATTTGTGGGCAATGCGGCCTCCCAGAATGTACAAATGGGAACCGATACGGCCATTGACTCTATGAGGGAGCTTTTGTACAAGGCAGGAAAGATTTCAAAAGTAGGCTTTGAGCAGTCCAAGGGAAATCTGTTTGAGTACATTGAGGCAGCAAAGCTGCAAACGAATATGGCAAACTGCGGCGAACGCTTTGACCGGAACCCAGTGACGGATCTGGCGGCAGGTCGGGGAGGATACGGCGGGCATACGGCACCGGATGACTTCCGTATGCAGAGGAATGGCCGAATCGTAGGGCAAGGACAGGCAAAATACAATAACAGTGCCTGGCGAGCTGCGCAGAATTTTGTAGATCCGAAGTATACGGATATGCAACGCATTGCACCAACAGACCAGATGGCAGACATTGAGAGCTGCCTGCACAAAATGGCTAAAAACGGTGAGATTTCAAAAACGGCCTACGAGAATGCGGTATCCAACTTGATGAAGAAGGGCTTGACAGATCCGTCCACTGGCATTGCATCAGGAGGCACAACAACTGCGGAGCTGCAAAAGCTGCGTGGCACAGATGGCAGAGTTTCTCAACAAGCGGTTCGGCAGTATGCGGCTCGCTTTGAAGGAAAGCAGCTGGCGCGGGAGGTCGGTACAGCGGCATCGAATATGGCGGTGGCAACCGGTGTTATCACAGCCATTGTGTCCGGTACACAGAATTTGTTTGAGGTGCTGCGGGATCGCAAAACGCTCGACAATGCGTTGGAAGAGGTAAAAGCGGATACCGTCAGCGGTGCACTGCGCGGTGGCGAGACCGGCGTGCTTAGCACGGTGATCCGCTTTGGAGGCCGGAAAGTGGCACTTCCGGTGCTTTCGGATTCAACCGCAGCAACAGTCATGGCGGGCGGGCTGATAGATGGAGGCGCAGCACTTTATTCCTACGCAAAAGGAGAAATCACCGGGCAGCAGCTGCAGGGGGCTTTGGCAGATACGACGGTAAAGTCGGTCGCAACGGTCTATTTTACCAAAGCGCTCGGACTGGTGGTCGGCACGGCAAATCCGTTTGTCCCGATGGCGGTCTATACGGTAGCAGCCTATGTGGTGTCCTGCACACGCGCTATTGTGGAGCAGGCAGAGCTGAATGCGGCAGAGTACGATCGGATGACGGCATTGCTGAAGGAATCAACGCGGTTGGAACAGGAATATCACCGTCAACTGATGGATTTTATGAAGCAATATGAACAGCAGCAGCGTACCCGACTGAACAGCCTGCTGGATGCCTTCGCGTACCTTGCGGATGATGATACCAACTACGAGCGTGCGGTATATGCCATTTTGAAATATGCAGACCAGACAGGTCTTGCACTGCAGCATAGAGATTTTGACGCGTTCCGCGCAGCAATGTGCTCCGAGGAAGAATTTGTTTTGCGATGACATATGACATGAATAGTATAAAACATTCTGAAAGGAACGATGAATCGTGAAAGTGGAGAAAAAACAAAGTCGGGCAAGTGTTCTGGATAAGGCAAAGAAGCTGGCGATTTCAAAAGCGGTAGACCAATATGCAGAAAGTTACGAGAACAAAACAGGCAAAACAGTGAATGCAGAGGCATTGAAGTCGATTTTTATACAACACGCAGATGTTGTAGAAGACGTGATGACGAAGGGGGACTTTGAAAAAAAGATAAAAACGGCGGTGGATACCGTTGACGTTGTGGGAAAGATGGCGCGGATACAGGATCTCAATGGAAATGTAGTACAGACCAAAGAGCTTGTAAAAGACAAAAGTGCCTTGCATGTGTTGTTCAGTCCTGACAGCATTGACAGTAGAGGCGATTTAAAGGAGGAAGGCAAGCAGGCCATGCAGGAACTGGTGGAAATGCATGACCTGACCAATCCGAAAAAATTGGGGGAATTTCTGGTACAGCTGCATATCGCACAGATCGAGCACTTCAACGAGCGTTTTGAACTACTGGAAGACCTACATCTGAACGACTACAGCAGTCGGCTGATGGATGGCAAAACGTATCTGGAACGCTATAAAAGGGCACAGGATGAAACGAATCAAGTTTCCTACCTTGAAAAGGCGGACGATGCGTTTATCAAAGCAATCCACCGGTTTGAAGGTGCACTTCGCATTTATGTGAGCGATGTGAAGAAGATCGTGCGAGGACCTCGTTTTATCAGGAGTATCAAGCTGAAAAAACTGGACGGAGACATGAAAAAAATCCGGGGTATGCTTGAGACTATGCAGGAATTGGTTGCGCTGGAAAACCTGGTCGGCCGCTGGAAAAAAGAACCGCAGGATGATATCCAGCGGGAATATCAGAATTTCTTTGATGAGGTGATCGGTGCAAATCTTAAACTCCTGCAGAATTACTGTAGAGATGAAGATGATATGTTTTGGAAAGACATTGAAGAGAATGGACGGACCATTCTTTTAATGGAATAAAATAACACAACAAGTAAAGGAGTAGTACAGTATGGGTATCGGCAGAAATGACATGGAAAAAGAACAGAGCGCTCTGTTTGCGACAGCGGTTTCTTTGGGTGCAGCACTTTTGGGCGGCGGTGCAAAGCTTGCACTTGACAATATGAAGGCTACAAGCGTTGCACTCATTGATTCCAAAATCAGTGATAACGAAGCAAAAAAGAAAGAGCTTTCCAAGGGTCTTGGCTGGTTGACCAACAGCGAAGAAATCGAAAAGATTAACCAGGAAAATGCAAGACTGCGTGCAAAGAAAGAGAAAAAATAAATTTTGTGTCCGGGGCTAAAGTGCAAAAAATGATTTTGACAGAAACTTTCTGCCAAAAGTCCACTGCACTTTCAGGTTATTACAATCCTGGTCGATTGCACATACAATACAAGTATCACTTCACAAAACGGAGGGGACTTGTATTATGGTGGACTACGCCGACATCGGAAAACGCATCCGTGCCTGCCGCCTTGCAAAGGGTATGACGCAGGAGCAGCTGGCCAATGAGGTCGGCGTGGTGGTCACGCACATCAGCCATATCGAAACAGGCAACTCTGTACCCAGCCTGAAAACGCTGATCGACATCATCAACGCACTGGACTGCTCCGCAGACGAGCTGCTGTGCATTGAGATCAAAAAGGCAAAGCCGGTGTTCGACAGCTGGATGACCGAACAGCTTGCAGATTGCTCTGCCGATGAGGCAAAGATCATCAAAGAAACGGTCGTCAGCCTGAAAAAGTCGCTCCGAAAAGTGTACGGAAAGTCCTCTAAATACAGATATGACTAAAACTTCCCAAAACCTTAATGTCAGTCGATAGAAATTGAGTGCCTGCAAAAGCACCCATAAAGTAAACGAACCGCCTCGGTTTCCATAGTAGGAAGCCGGGGCGGTTTTTTGCGCTCACGGAGGGGCGGATGAAAAACGCGGTATGAATATATACCATATAAAAATGAATATATGCTAAAATTTCGGGAAAATACTTGCATTTTTATTAAAATTGGTGTATTATGACACCTGCCGACGAAATGCCGACAATCAACAAGAGAGGGATCGATACTATTATGTCTTTGAAGAAGAAAATTGCTGCGGCGTTCATCGCCTGTGCGATGACGCTTGCCATGGTTCCTTCCGCCTTCGCCTGCACGGCACTCTATGTTGGCAGCGACCTCACCGAGGATGGCACCACCATGTTTGGCCGGATCGAGGATCTTGGCACCAACGATTACAACAAGCTGTTCAACATCAGCCCCGCCGGGAAGCACACCGCGGGCGAGGTGTACGAGGGCTGCTACGGCTTTACCTACACCTTCACCCATGACAGCTACCGCTACACCGCCCGCCGGGACGACAACGGTCTGGGTGTCTGCCCGGACTGCGACAGCACCCATGAGCACACCCCCTATGAGGAGGCTGGCACCAACGAGAAGGGCGTCATGGTCTCTGCCACCGAGTCTCTCTACGGCACCGACGCCGTGCTGAGCGTAGACCCCTATGTGGACAACGGCATTGAGGAAGCCGAGATCACCACGGTGCTGCTGAGCGAAGCTTCCACGGCCCGCGAGGGTGTTGCCCTGCTGACCTCCATCTACGACAACGCCGGTGCAGCCGGCGGCTCCGGCGTGTTCATTGCCGACCAGAACGAGACCTGGTTCGTGGAGAACCTGACGGGCCACACCTACCTTGCCCTGAAGCTCTCCTCCAGCGTGGTCTTCATGCAGCCCAACATCGCCGCTATGGGCAAGATCGATCTGGATGACACCGACCATGTGGTGGCCTCTGCTAACCTGATCTCCGTGGCCCAGAAGGCCGGTACCTTTGTGGGCGACGCCGCTGCCAATGTCATCGATCTGGATGCCTCCTACAACGGCGACATCGCATCGGACCGCATGGCAGCCGGCCTGAACTACCTGTACGGCACCGATACCTTTACGAAGGACAACTACAGCGAGACCGACTTTGCTATCAGCAACGTCGGCGAGAACGGTGCCATCGTCCCGGTCTACTCCAACATCCAGCTGACCAAGAAGTTCTCGGTGGAGGATTCCATCCACTTCTTTCAGACCGAGCCCATCGGCAAGACGGGCAATGTGGAGACTCATCTGTTCCAGGTGAGCGCCACCGGCGATCTAAACACCGCCATTACCGAGTGGACCGCTTTTGACGACGATGTGTACAACGCCTTCGTCCCTTACTATCCGATGCTGACCACCGACACCGCAGATGTCTACAAGGTCTCGGTCCACACGGTCACCCGCTCCGACGAGCAGCCCACCGAGGGCGTCTGGTATCAGGATGCCAAGGGCCGCTACTATACCTACCCGGACGACTGGACCGACTCCTTCTACGGCGTGCGTGACGCCCTCTCCAACCTGCTGACCTACGGCAGCAATGGCAATCAGGTCACCGCAAAGGATCGGGCAGCAGCCAAGGCCAGCTATGCCGCGCTCCAGCAGGAGATCATGGCCGACTACGCCGATATGAAGGCCGCCGTTGCCGCCGCCGACACGCTTGAGGCCAAGCAGGCTGCCGCCACCAACGCCAGCAATGCCATGAGCCAGAAGGTGTACAACACCACCCTGAAGATGTACAATAAGCTCCAGGCCAAGACGGCCGCCCGGGCATGGGTCAGCTCTCTGCTGCACTGAGGCTTTGCAGCGCCTGAGGCGTTTCCCATAAAACCGCAGCGCCCCCGGCTTCCATGACAGGAAGCCGGGGGCGTTTTACTTTTGGCAGTACATAGAAAAAACTTTTTACAGCATTTTCACGGTCATAGCCTCGCTGGTGAGGTCCTGTGCTGTGTTGCTATGGGCAGGGTCATCCAGCATATACCGCAGCACCAGAACTTCGCCTACATAGAGGAATGCTGCCTTGATGGGAATGCTGCCGGAGTCCAGCGGGCTTTCCTGTGCGCCGCAGAGAAGGACGACATCCGCGAGCAATGCGCCGGGGGAGTCCTCGTAATGGGTCAGGAGGATAATTTTTGCCCCGGCGGCCTTGGCGGTGCGCAGTGTCTCCATCATGTCGCGGGTCGCGCCGGAGTAGGAAATGAAGAGCACAACGTCGGCCTCGTTCATCAGACTGGCAGTCAGCAGCTGTAAATGACTGTCGCCTGCGGTGCGGAACTTGGTGGAAAGGCTGGCGAAGCGGGCGCAGATGTCGTTTGCCAGGAGCATACTGCCGCCCTGTCCGAGGCAGAACACCTGCCTGGCCTCCTGCATCAGGTGTACGGCCTCGTCCACGGCCTCGGTAGAGAGGGCGTTCTGGGTGCCGTTGATGGCGGTGAGAAAGCGGGCGTATGCGTGCTCGCAAAGTTCTGCGGTGGTAGCACCGGGCTGAAGCTCCCTCTGGCTGGATGGTGTGCCGGTGGCGTTGGCCTGCGCCAGCGCAATGCGCATCTCATGGTAGCCGTCGAACCCCAAAGCCCGGCAGAACCGGAACACTGTCGCCTCGGCGACATTGCACTCCCGGGCCAGCGAGGAAATGGAGAGATACTGCGCTTCGTCCGCATGCTGCAGCAAGTAGTCGGCGACCGCGTGGCCGGATCTGGTCAGCTGGTCCTGTCGTTGATGCAGCAATTCCCAAAAATTTGTACCCATGGTCAAGCTCCTTCGAGCGGGCCGCAATGCCCGCACTATTCCTGATACCTTCTTTTGCCCCTTCCGCTGCACAGGGAAGGGGGCATCTTTATAAAAAGTATAAAAGAAGTTTGGCCGCTTGACAAGTGTGCTTTTCGCCATAATTCGGAAGAAAAAGCTGTGCAGAGCATCTAAAAAACGAGGAAAAGTAGAACTTATTACTGAAAATAAATTTCAAAACTGCGGAAGAAAAACGAAAATGATTTTCAAACCGAAAATGACAAACTACGCAGAAATGATTACAAAATGGCTACAACTGGCAATGAAACTGGTGAAAGTGGCCAAAAACTGGCTGGTATCCCAGATATTTGTGCGGAATGGACAAGAAAACTTTCTGAAAATTGTGTATGCGACCGATGGACAAAATGAAAGAAGTTTTCTATAATAAGGCCAACAAGAGCGGTCAGGGATGAAGGACCGCCGATATGATGATAGGTAAGGAGAACTTATTATGAAGAATGCCATTTCTCGTCGCTCCTTCTTGAAGGCCGTTGGTATTATGAGCGCAGCGGGTGCGCTGGCTGCCTGCGGCGGCAAGTCCGCTTCTACCAGCACGGCAGCTTCTACTGCTGCTTCCACTGCCGCTTCCGGCTCTGCATCCGGCGCAAGCATCAAGCTGTGGACATACCCCATCGGCGGCTGGGGCAAGGACGAGACCGTGCAGGAGCTCATCGCCAGCTTCAACGCAAAGTATCCTGACATTAAAGTGGCCGTTGAGTATCTGGACTACACCAACGGCGACGACCAGGTGAACACCGCCATCGAGGGCGGCAGCGCACCCGACCTCATCATGGAAGGTCCCGAGCGTCTGGTGGCCAACTGGGGCGCAAAGGGTGTCATGGCTCCGCTGAACGATTTGTGGACCGACGACGCCAAGAAGGACATTTACGAGTCCGTCAACTCCGCCTGCCACAACGACAAGGGCGACTACTACGAGTACCCCCTGTGCATGACCGCACACTGCATGGCCGTCAACATGACCAAGGTCAAGGAAGTGGGCGCTGACAAGTATCTCGACACCGATAAGCACACCTGGAGCACCGAAGGCTTCCTGAACACCGTTGACGCTCTGTACAAGGGCGGCTACGAGAATGTGGCAGCCGTCTACTGCGGCGGTCAGGGCGGCGACCAGGGTACCCGCGCTATTATCAATAATATGTACGGCGGCACCTTCACCGACGACGCTCATACCAAGTACACTGCAGACTCTGCCGAGAACATCAAGGCCATCCAGGCACTGTACGACGCCGACGGCATCAACTTCGACGCTTCCATCGCTGGCGGCGACGAGATCACTCTGTTCCGCAACGGCACGTTGCAGATGGCTTTCTGCTGGAACATCGCTCAGCAGCTGAACACCGACAACAACGACGCCGGCCTGACCAACGACGGCGACGAGATCATGCCCATGGCATTCCCGACTGCAAGCGGCGACCCGAAGCTCTGCGGCGGCATCTGGGGCTTTGGCGTCTTCGATAATGGCGATGAGGCCAAGGTCAAGGCAGCCAAGACCTTCATTGAGTTCATCGCTGCTGACCCTGACCAGGTGAAGGACAGCGTTCTGGCTTCCACCTACTTCCCGGTCCGCGCCAGCGTGGGCGACATCTACGCCGACAATGCCATCATGAGCGAGTACACCAAGTTCATGGCCTATCTGGGCGACTACTACCAGATCACTCCGGGCTGGGCAACTGCCCGCACCGAGTGGTGGAACATGCTCCAGCGTGTAGGCACTGGCGAAGACGTTGCCACTTCCGTTGCAACCTTTGTCCAGAACGCCAACGCAGCCGCAGCCGCCGAAGCCTGAGCTTTTCCGCCTGAGGGCAAATAAGTAATGACTGCCCCTCCCTCGAACATCCCGGCGAGGGAGGGGCATTTTGTGTAAGACAAGCACCCAATCAGAACGAAAGGTCTGGTGATTTCTTTGGCTGCAAAGACTGCAAGCATCAAAGAGCCGAAGCGCAGCAGCGCACTGGTTCGGCAGGAGACCATCGCTTCCTACCTGTTCCTTCTGCCCAGCCTCATCTTTTTTCTCGGCTTCGTCATTTACCCCATGATACTCTGCGTGGTCACGAGCTTTTTTGACTCGACCATGAACCGTGCCGACGTCTTTGTGGGTTTTGCCAACTACGCAGAGCTGTTCGCAGACCCCATCTTCATCGGCGCTTTGCGCAACACCTTCATCATCGTGGTCGTCTCGGTGCCTGTGACCTGTGCGTTCTCGCTGTGGGTCAGCTCGGCCATCGTCGATTTGCCCGAGTGGGCCACCAGCCTCTTCCGCTGCGTGTTCTACCTGCCGGTCGTCACCGGCTCGGTGGCTGTCACCGTCGTGTGGAAGTGGATGTACAACAACTACTACGGCATCTTCAACTATCTGGGCAAGGCTGTGGGCCTCATCGACAAGAACATCAACTGGCTGGGCGATGAAAAATACGCTCTGGGCTGCATCATCCTCATCCTGCTCACTACTTCTGTCGGCCAGCCCATCGTGCTGTACGTTTCCGCACTGGGCAACGTAGACCAGTCCATCGTGGAAGCCGCTGAAGTGGACGGTGCCACCGATTTCCAGTGCTTCTGGCGCATCAAGTGGCCCGCCATCATGCCCACCACCCTGTACATCCTGGTCATCACTACCATCAACTCCTTCCAGTGCTTCGCACTGATCCAGCTGCTGACCTCCGGCGGCCCCAACCACAGCACCGATACCATCATGTACTACATCTACTACACGGCATTCAAGCTCTACCGCTATGGTTACGGCAACGCAATGGGCGTTGTGCTGGCCGTTATCATCGCCATCCTGTCGGCTGCCCAGTTCAGGCTTGGCAGTCAGGATAATTAAAGGAGGTGCCGGGCAATGACTGCAACTGCAAAAAAACAGAAACCGTTGAAGCGTCACCCCAGCAAGTTGAAAAAGATGAGCGCTTACATGATACTGACCCTCATCCTTATCAGCATCGTGGCCGTGCTGTTTGCATTTCCGCTCTACTGGATCATCACCGGTTCCTTCAAGACCGGCGCGGCCATCAACTCCACTACCCCCGAGTGGTGGCCCAGCCAGTGGGTGCTGACCAACTACCAGAAACTTTTCGCAGGCAAGAGCGCACCCCTGTGGCAGCTGGCCGTGCCGTTCAGCCACTCTTTCAGCGCGGATGGAGAGCCGATCTACTTTTCCGTCGGCCCTACCGCTCCGGCCGCGCTGCGCTGGATGATAAACACCGTGTTCATGGCCGTCATGTCCATGATCCTCACCTGCATCACCGCCGCAATGGCAGGCTATGCGCTGGCAAAAAAGCGCTTCGTCGGCCGCAAGCTGCTCTTCACCCTCATCGTCTGCGCAATGGCCCTGCCCAAGCAGGTCATCCTCATCCCGCTGCTGCGTGAGATGAGCGCACTGAACCTTTACAATACCATCTGGGCTGTCATTTTCCCCATCGTGGGCTGGCCCTTCGGCGTCTTTTTGATGAAGCAGTTCAGTGAGGGCATCCCCACCGAGATGCTGGAAGCGGCCCGTATCGACGGTGCCAGCGAGGCGCGCACCTTCGTCAGCGTCGTGCTCCCGATGGTCAAGCCGGGCATCGGTGCGCTGGCCATCTTTACCTTCATCAACAGCTGGAACGATTACTTCATGCAGCTCATCATGCTGTCCAGCACCAGCAACCTGACGATCTCGCTGGGCATCGCAAAGCTGCAGGCGGAGAACAGCACCGACTTCGGCCTTATCATGGCAGGCGCTGCTCTGGCCGCTGTGCCGATCATCATCATCTTCCTTATCTTCCAGAAGTACTTCACAAAGGGCATCGCAATGGGTGCGGTCAAAGGCTAAAATCCCGACCGCCGCCTGCGGCGGAAACAGGGAGGGATTTTTGGCGCCGCGGTCAGCAGGATGCGAGGCCCGCCCAAGGGCCGAAGCAGACGCTGGGAACCGCAAGAGGGCGCTGCTGCCGTTTCCCGAACGGAGAGCGTGTAGGGCTTGAATTATCAGAAAGGACATGGACAAATGAAAGACATTACCAAGTATCAGGGCGTTATCCCGGCCTTCTATGCCTGTTACGACGCAGAGGGCAATATCTCCACCGAGGGCGTCAAGGCACTGACCCGCCATCTGATCGCAAAGGGCGTCAAGGGCGTGTATGTGGGCGGCTCCTCCGGTGAGTGCATCTATCAGCACGTCGATGAGCGCAAGGCCGTGCTGGAAGCCGTCATGAGTGAAGCCAAAGGCAAACTGACCGTCATCGCACACGTCGGCTGCAACAACACCGCCGACAGCGTCGAGCTGGCCCGCCACGCCGAGAGCGTGGGCGTGGATGCCATTGCATCGATCCCGCCCATCTACTTCCATCTGCCGGAGTATGCCATCGCCAAATATTGGAACGATATGTCGGCGGCGGCTCCCAACACCGAGTTCGTCATCTACAACATCCCCCAGCTGGCCGGCACCGGCCTGACCATGAGCCTGCTGCGCGAGATGCTCAAGAACCCCAACGTCGTTGCCGTCAAGAACAGCTCTATGCCCACTCAGGACATCCAGATGTTCAAGGATGCAGGCATTGCCGCCCGTGGTGAGGGCAATTTCGTGGTCTTCAACGGCCCAGATGAGCAGTTCGTCTCCGGCCGCGTCATCGGCGCGGACGGCGGCATCGGCGGCACCTATGCCGTTATGCCGGAGCTGTATCTTGCCATGAACGAGCACATCAACAAGGGTGAGATCGAAGCTGCCCGCGCCATTCAGTACGACGCCGACCGCATCATTTATAAGATGTGCGAAGCCCACGGCAACCTCTACGCAGTGCAGAAGGAGATCCTGCGCCGGATGTACGGCCTTGAGCTGGGCGGCGTCCGCGAGCCGATGCCCGGCCTCATCCCGGAAGATGAGCCCATCGTCGCCGAAGCACAGGCCATGATCGAAGCCGCCATCGCAAAACTCTGAAAAATCAAAAAGCGCCCCCTCTCCGTCTCTCAATGAGGGGGAGAGGGCAGGCGCTCTTTGTGCTTCTGTTAAAAAAACACTTGGTTAGGAGAAAATCAACATGATCTGCGACGCACTGGAGCATCTGAACCGTTATCGCGGGCTTCACCGGAATCTTGACACTGCCATCGACTATCTTACCGCCTACCATGTGGCCCACGATTTGTACGATTTGCCGCTGGGCCGCATCGAGGTGGACGGTGAGAACGTCTTCATCAACGTGATGGAGGCCGATTTGAGCCCCGACAGCACCCGCCTCGAATACCACAAAAAGTACGCTGACCTTCAAATCGATTTGACCGGCGGCGAGGGCTGGGGTTATACGAATCTGCCCGGTGAAGAGGCAGGGGAGTTTACGGGAGATATTGGTTTCAGGACCAGTCCGGATGCCGTCAGCGGCACGCTGGGCGAGGGGCGGTTCGTCCTGTTTTTCCCCGGCGAGCTGCACAAGCCCGGTGTGGCACGCCCCGGCTGTGCTCATGTGCGCAAAGTGGTCATCAAAATCAGGATGGAGGATTGATGGATATGGAGAAAGAAAAACTGTTTGAGCAAATCAAAGGCGGCCTCATCGTCTCCTGTCAGGCACTTGAGACGGAGCCTCTTTACACCAAAGAGGGCGGCGTCATGCCCCTGATGGCGAAAGCCGCCGCCATGAGCGGAGCCGTGGGCATCCGCGCCAACACCGTCCGCGACATCACCCAGATCAAACAGGTGGTGGACCTGCCCGTCATCGGCATCATCAAAAAGGATTACCCCGGCACCCCCATGTACATCACCGTCACCATGAAGGAGGTGGACGAGCTGGTAGCCTGCGGCGTGGACATCCTCGCCGTGCAGGGTACTGCCGCCATCCGCCCCGACGGCTCTACTTCGGCCCAGTTCATTCGCGCCATCAAGGCGAAATATCCCGACCAGCTGCTCATGGCTGACTGCGACAATTTCGAGAACGCCATGCTCTGCGCCGAGGCCGGTGCTGATTTCGTAGGCACCACCATGCGCGGCTACACCCCCGAGACGCAGGGAATCAACGATATTGATTTTGAGTTTGTCCACAAGCTGGCCGCGGAATGCCCGGCAAAGATCATCGCCGAGGGTCATATCCATTACCCTGAGCAGGCTGTCAAGGCGCTGGAAGCCGGAGCTTTTGCCCTCGTCGTCGGCGGTGCCATCACCCGCCCGGCGGAGATCACCGCCCGCTTCACCGGTGCCATCAACGCCATGCACAAATAATACGGAGATACGACGATGAAACAGTATCTTGCCATTGATATTGGCGGCACTGCCGTCAAACTGGGCATCGTGGACGAAGAGGGCCGTGTGCTCTCCAAAACGGAGCAGAGCGTCTGCTTCGACAACTACGAGACGCCCATCCTCACCACGGTGCTGTCTGCTGCCGAACAGTTCCTCAAGGAGCAGGCTGTTGAACCGCAGGGCCTTGCGGGCATCGGCGTTTCCGCCGCAGGACAAATCGACACCAGAAAGGGCATCGTGGCCGGGACCTGCGGCAGTCTGCCCAACTACATCGGAAGCCCCATTAAAGCGGAGCTGGAAGCGAAGTTCGGCCTGCCGACCACTGTCGCCAACGACGCCAACTGCATGACGCTGGGTGAAGTCTGGGTCGGCGGCGCGAAGGGTTACACGGACGTCATCGGTGTCACGCTGGGGACCGGCGTCGGCGGCGGCATCCTCACCGGAGGCCGCCTGCTGGAAGGTGCGCGGGGTCTCGGCGGTGAGCTGGGACACTTCCGCACCCACGCGCTGGATGGCGTGTTCTGCACCTGCGGCGCGTCGGGCTGCTGGGAGCGGTACGCCGCAACCACCGCTCTGGTGCGGGGCGCACAGCCCCGGAACCCGAAGTGGAAGGATGGCCGCGCTATCTTTGAGTCGGCCCATGCAGGCGACCCCACCATCCTGGCGCTTCTGGACGACTGGACGGATGAGATCGCTCAGGGCCTTGCGGGCATGGTGCATATCTTCAACCCGCAGCTCATCCTCATCGGCGGCGGCGTCAGCGCACAGCAGGAGCTGCTGATAGACCCCGTCGCCAAGAAAGTGCGTGCCTCCGTGATGCCCGCTTTTGCGGAAGGACTGGAGATCCGCGCCGCCCAGCTCCACAACGACGCCGGCATGGTGGGCGCAGTCTACTATTTCCGCCAGTCGCGGGGCGAGATTTGAAAGGGGAATCGGACGATGAAAAAACATATCCTTTGTCTGGGCGACTCCAACACCCATGGCTACTGTGCCGACCCGGCGGACTGTGCCGACCACGGCATCCGCTTCAACGAGGACGAGCGCTGGACCTGCCGCTTGCAAACGGCGCTTGGCAGCGACTATCTCGTGACGGAAGAGGGCCTTTCGGGCCGGACGACCGTTTTCGTGGACCCCATCCATGAGTCAATGGACGCTCTGAGCGTGGCTTATTCGCTCCTCAAGAGCCATGAAGTCATCGATCTGCTCATCATCATGCTGGGTACCAACGACGTCAAAGAGCGGTTCAACGCCAATGCCGCCTGCATCGGCGCGGGTATGGAACGACTGATCCTCAAGGCCAAGAGCGTGGACTGCTGGGGGACCAAGGCTCCCAATATCCTCGTCGTGGCCCCGCCCCGCATCGGCGATGGCTTCCATGATGCTGTCATGGGCGAGGGCTGTGTGGAAAAGTCGAAGGGCGTGGCTGAGCAGTTCCGTATCGTCGCGGAACGTCAGAACGTCCATTTCCTCAATGCTGCCGACTGCGAGTTCAATCAGGTGGACTTCATGCATCTGACCCGTAAGGGCCACACACAGCTGGCTGATCTGCTGGCAAAGAAAGTGCCGACGCTTTTATAATAGAATAACGAGCCGCCCCGGCTTCCTGTTACGGAAACCGGGGCGGTTTTGCGTACAAAATAGCAGAAAGCCCGCTTCTTCGGAAACGGGCCTTCTGCTGTTTTTGCATCTGAGTCGGAGTGGAAAATCAGCCTTTCACGCCGCCAAGAGCTATGCCGCGGACAATGAACTTGCTCAGCAGCAGATAGACGACGATGACGGGCAGGATGGCGATGGCTACCATCATGTAAACTTTGCCCATATCGAACTTGAGGAAGTCTGCACTGCGCAGCTGGGCAATGAGGATGGGCAGGGTCTTTTTGTCGGCGCTGTCCAGTACCAGAGCGGGAATGAAGTAGTTGTTCCAGCTGGCCACGAAGGAGAAAATGGCCTGCACGGCCAGTGCCGGCTTCATGATGGGAAGTACGATATGGTTGAAGGTGTAGAACTCGCCGGCCCCGTCGATGCGGGCCGCCTCCACGATCTCCATGGGGAGGGAAGCGTCCAGATACTGCTTCATGAAGAAGAACACGGTGGGTGCCGCGATGCTGGGGACGATCAGCGGGATAAAGCTGTTCTTCAGGCCCATCTTGGTGATCAGCTGCAGAAAGCCCAGTGCGGACACCTGTGTGGGCATGGTCATGATGAGCAGGATGATGGCGAAAGCGGCCTTTTTGAAGCGGAAGTTGTAGGCATAGATGCCGTAGGCCGTCAGGGCCGAGAAGTAGACGCTGAGGGCTGCAGAGCAGGCCGACACGATAAGACTGTTGCGGATGCCGCTGCCCACCGGGATGTTGGCGTCGGCCAGCACATTCTTGAGGTTGGTGAGCATCGACTTGCCGGGCAGCAGCGAGAAGCCCTTCTGGATCTCAAAGTGGGTGCGGGTGGAGTTAACGATCAGAATATAGAAGAAGAACAGGCACAGAAAGCTGATGAGCACCAGCACCAGATAACACCACGCACGGCGTGCGGACAGGACTGCTTTTTCAGATCGCGTTTTCGGAGCGTGTGCCATATTCACTTACCCCCTTTTGCTGCCTTGGCAGCAATCTTTTTTGCAGCTTTCAGCTCGTTGTGCTGGGCTTTGGTCAGGCCGTCATCCTCCTTGGTGAGGGAGAAGTAGACCACGACGCACAGCACGGCGCACACCAGGAACAGGACCACGGAAACGGCACCGGCCATGCCATAGTTCTTGCTGAACAGGTGATTGTTCAGATACATGATCATGGTGGTGGAGGTGCGGTCCGGTCCACCCTTGCCGTTGGTCAAAATCTGCGGCACATCAAACATCTGCAGGCCGCCGATCATGGAGGTGATCATCACATACACCAGAATGGGGCGGATCAGCGGGATGGTGATCTTCCAGAACATCTGGTTCGGGGTGCAGCCGTCCAGTTCGGCGGCTTCGTACAGGGTGGGGTCCACACCCATAATGGCGGCCATCAGCATGATGGTGGTGTTGCCGAACCACATCAGGAAGTTCATCAGGCCTACCAGTGCGCGGTTGCCCCACACCGTGTTCAGAAAGCTGATGGGCTCCGTTATCCAGCCCATGCTTATGAGCACGGCGTTCACCGGGCCATTGTCGGAGAACAGGGCAAAGAAGAGCATGGCGAAAGCCGAGGCCATGATGAGGTTTGGCATATAGATAACGGTCTTGAAAAAAGTCTGGCCCTTCAGCTTCAGCCGCAGGTCGGTGAACCATGCTGCCAGCAGCAGGGAGATGGCGATCTGCGGGATGAAGCCGATGATCCACAGGATCAGGGTGTTGCTGAAATACTTGGGCAGATCGGTGGAAAACAGGGTGATGTAGTTTTTCAGGCCCGCAAAATTGGGGCCGATGACTTTCAGGCCGCTGCGGTAATACTCAAAAAAGCTGTAATAAATGGTGGAGATCAGAGGGATCAGCTGAAATACCGCAAAGATGATGAAGAACGGCGCAATGAAGATATAGCCCCATTTTGCGTAGCTGATCGACCCTTTCTTTTTCGTCTTTTCTCCCATAAGGATCGCCTCCTGTCGTGATTGGAAAAGCAAAGGGGCGGGCGAGATGTGCCGCCCGCCCCTGTATTCACTTTTCCATAGGAACGAGTGGGTCAGCCGCTTATGCGGGCCATACCACATCGGTCAGTTCGGGGTACTTTTCCTGAACAGAGGTCTTGAAGTTTTCCTTGGCAGTGTCTTCGTCCACATTGCCGGTGAAGTAATCCTTGAACGCGGCCTGGAAGCTCTCGGTGATGCCCTGGTCGTAAGGACCTGCGTTGGACATATCGATCTTCTTGGCTGCCTCTGCGAACAGCGCGATATGGTTCTGGCCGCCCAGGAAGTCGGACTTGTAATCGCTGCTGGCGATCTCTTCCATAGCTTTCTCGTTGTTGGTGTAATCCTCGGTATCCAGAGTGATCTGCTTCATGATAGCTTCGTCGCAGGTCAGCTTCTGCATGACATCGCGGATCAGATCAATGTTGTCGCTGCCGGCCGCGCCGCAGATCCAGGTGCCGCCCCAGTAGTAGGGCTGAGGGCCTTCGCACACGGCGTAGTCGCCGTAGATGCCGTTGCCCACCTGCGGCTTTTCGCCGTCAGCCACGGGCGTTGCCAGCGAGTTGCCCAGCAGGGTGAAGTTGATGCCCCAGGTGGAGTAGAAGAAGCCGAATACCTTGCCGGTGGGACCCTGATCTGCTGCCCACTGGCTGTCCCACAGGCTGGACTTGTTGTTGTAGCCCTTATCGGTGTATTCCTTGGTCTGGTCGACCCACTTCATCATGTTCTCGTCCACATTGATCGTGGTTCCGTCCACCCAGGGAGCTGCAATGTTGTTGGAGAAGGTGCGGAAGGAATCGTCGAAGCCGGACAGCATCTTGTAGCCCTTGGCATAAGCCTGAGCGGCCACATCGTTGAACTTATCCCAGTCGGACAGATAGCTCTGTACCTCGGTGGGGTCATCGGTACCCAGCACGTCCTTGGCGATACTGCGGCGGTAAGCGAACAGGCCGGGAGTTGCCTGCCAGGTGGTGCCGCGCTGGCTGCCATCCACACTGACGATGTCCTTGGTGTACTGATACTGCTGTGCCAGATCGGCATCGGTCAGGCCGATGTCCGCCTTGACATCCAGTGTATAATCGGAATCCACATACTTCAGGGCGTAATCCGCTTCTACCAAGAAGATGTCGATCTTGTCGTCATCGGCAGCAGATTCCTGATTCAGCAGACCTTCGTCCAGCTTGTTCTGATAGTTGTTGTTGTCGTTGGGGTTGATGGTCCACTTGACGATGGTGCCGTCCTTCAGGGTGGTGGTGGACTTATCGGCTGCGATTTCGGTAACTTCAGGATAGTAATCGTTGAAGCGGCTCTGGAACTCATCGTTCCAGCACCAGATGTTCAGGGTCTTGCCGCCTGCTGCGGGAGCCTCGGATGCGGCTGCGGAAGAAGCGGTGGAGGATGCTGCTGTGCTGGTGGAAGAAGAGCCGCCGCATGCTGTGAGGGCTGCGCCAATAGTCACGACACCGGAAGCGAGCAGAAAATTGCGACGAGAGATCTTTTTCATAAGGGTAAACCTCCTTCATGGTTTTCCATTTTCTTCAAAAAACTCCGCCATAGGAGTTCTGGTCCAAAATCAAAGGCTGCGGACTGACCTGCCCGACAGCAGCCTGCCGGAGACTCGGAGCTGCTCCGGCAGTGTGACCCGCGGGTGCTCGATGAGTTCGATGAGCTTGTCCGCTGCGGTCTGGCCGAGAGCGGCTGTGTTCTGCTGGTAGGTCACCAGCGAGGGGTTGACCACCCGGGAAAGGTAGATGCCGTCGTATCCCATCACTGAGATGTCATCCGGAATGCTCAGCCCCGCTTCTGCCAGAGCGTTATAGCCGCCCAGTGCGGAGAAATCATCCGGGAAGATGATGCAGGTGGGCCGCTGCGGCAGTGCCAGCAGCGCCCGGGTCTCTTCTGCACAGCGCTCGACATCGTGATACACGCCGTCGCGGACGTACTCTTCCGGTATCTCCAGCCCCAGTTCTTCACAGGCCTGATAAAAGCCGGCGATGCGGTTTTCAGTGACCGAGGTCTTTTCGCCGTGGATAAAAGCGATGCGCCGGTGTCCGCAGGCCCATGCCTGCTTGACCAGAGCTTTGAGACCCGCCACGTTGTCCGACAGGACTGCCATGCGGTTGTTGAACACATGGTCGATGGTCACCACCGGAACATCACTGTTGACCAGCTCCACTACCTGTGGGTCGTAAAAGTTCACGCAGGCGATCACAACACCGTCCACACTGCGGTAATGGCAGTGCTCCAGGTAGGTCATGCTCCTGCCGCTGATGTTATGGTTGATAAAGGTGATGTCGTAGCCGCGCTTTTCTGCTTCTACCTTGAAGCTGTCCAGCACGGCGGAGAAGTATTCGTGAGTCAGGCCGCTTTGCCGTTCGTCAACGAACAAGACCCCCAAATTATAAGTACGGTTGGTTTTGAGGGCCCGGGCCGCTGCGTTGGGCAGATACCCCATACGGCGAGCCGCTGCGCGGATGCGCTCTCTTGTTGCGGCGGCAATATCAGGCTGATCGTTCAGAGCCTTGCTGACGGTTGCGACGGATACGCCGCATTCTTTTGCCAAATCTTTCAGAGATGGCATCGGCTGGCCTCCTTTCCGGGAAAGGATTCTTGGAATCGCTTCCTGCAAAGTCCTTAATCGTTTTCGCAAATTCAATATAGCGCATTCTGTACCAAAAATCAAGCGAAAAAGAAAAAGTTTTAACCATAACGCATTGATTTCAGCAGCTTGCTTGCTTTTTGAAGACCAAAATTGTGCATCTCGATTGGATTTCGTTACATTTCGGTTAAAATCGAAAAAGTTTCGCTGCTTTTTTCGGAGCCGGAAGGAACAGGACAGGCGGGAGCGGGAGACGGATGCGGACCGGACAGGTGTGCGGCACTGCGGATGTTTGTGATGAAATAATGCATATTTTTGGAGAACTTTGAGCGGAATCTTGAAAAAGTACTTGCAATTTTTACACGGATAGGCTATGCTAAAAACAAAGAGACCGCTTCTTTCAAAAGCTCTCAATCGTTTTCGTGAGCAGGTTTTAAGGAGGAAGCGTTATGAGATTCGGACATTTTGACGACCAGAACAAAGAGTACGTCATCACCACCCCGCAGACCCCGCTGCCCTGGATCAACTATCTTGGCAGTGAGGATTTTTTCAGTCTGGTTTCCAACACAGCCGGCGGCTACAGCTTTTACCGCGATGCGCGGCTACGCCGGCTGACCCGTTACCGCTACAACAGCTCCCCGCTGGATATGGACGGCCACCATATCTATATCAAGGATGGCGATACGGTGTGGAACCCCGGCTGGCAGCCAACAAAGACCGAACTGGACAGTTACACCTGCCGCCATGGTTTGGGCTACACGATACTGGAGGGCAGAAAGAACGGCGTGACGGCACAGCAGGAGCTGTTTGTGCCCAAAGGCGATGCCTGTGAGCTGGACCGCCTGACCCTGCGCAACGACAGCGGCACGGAAAAAGAGCTGGATGTGTTCAGCTATGTGGAGTTCTGCCTGTGGGACGCTGTGGACGACAGCTCCAACTTCCAGCGCAATTTCTCCACCGGTGAAGTCGAGGTGGAGGGCAGCGCTGTCTATCATAAGACCGAATACCGTGAGCGCCGTGACCATTACGCTGTTTTCTGGGCCAACTGCCCCATCAGCAGCTTTGACACCTCCCGTGATGCATTCTGCGGCGTATATGGCGGCCCGGCAGACCCGCAGGCCGTTCGGGCAGGCCATTGCTCCGGCAGCATCGCCCATGGCTGGGCTCCTGTTGGTGCGCTGCACATCCATGTAAAGCTGGCCCCGGGAGAGTGCCGCAGCATCCTGTTCGGTCTGGGTTACATCGAGAACCCGCAGGAGGAAAAATTCGTCGCGCCGGGCGTCATCAACAAAGCCCGCGCCCACGCCATGATGGAGCGCTATGCCACCGACGTGCAGGTCGATGCGGCCCGCGCTGCGCTGGCCGCCCACTGGAAAGACCTGCTCTCTACCTATCAGCTGCGCTCCGGAGAGGAAAAGTTGGACCGTATGGTGAACATCTGGCACCAGTACCAGTGCATGGTCACCTTCAATATGAGCCGGAGCGCCAGCTATTACGAGAGCGGCATGGGCCGTGGCATGGGCTTCCGCGACAGCTGTCAGGATCTGCTGGGCTTTGTGCATATCATCCCCTCCCGTGCAAGGGAGCGCATTCTGGACATTGCGGCCACCCAGTTTGAGGATGGCAGTGCTTACCATCAGTATCAGCCGCTGACCAAAAAGGGAAACCGCGACATCGGCACTGGCTTCAACGACGACCCGCTGTGGCTCATCGCCGGCGCTTCCGCCTACCTGCGGGAGACCGGAGACTGGAGCATCCTGGATGAGCAGGTGCCGTTCGATAATGACGAGTCCAAGGCCCAGCCGCTGCTGGAACATCTGCGCCGCAGCTTCAACTTCACCGTTACGCACCTTGGCCCCCACGGCCTGCCGCTCATCGGCCGCGCCGACTGGAACGACTGCCTGAACCTGAACTGCTTCTCCGAGCACCCGGGTGAGAGCTTTCAGATCACCGGCCCCAGCGAGGGTCCGGTAGCCGAGAGTGTGTTCATCGCCGGTATGTTCGTCAAGTATGGCCGGGAGTACGCCGAACTGTGCGACCACCTGCATCTGGATGAGGAAGCGGCCGCTGCCCGCAAGAGCATTGAGGCCGTGGAGCAGGCCGCGCTGACGGCTGGCTGGGACGGAGCATGGTTCCGCCGCGCCTACGATGCCTTTGGCAAGCCGGTGGGCAGCAAAGAGTGTACGGAGGGCCAAATCTTTATCGAACCGCAGGGTATGTGTGTTATGGCCGGCATTGGCCGGGAGAGCGGTCAGGCTGCGCAGGCGTTGAAGAGCGTGGAAGAGCGGCTGGATACGAAATATGGCGTGGTGCTGCATCAGCCGGCCTACACCAGCTATCAGCTCAATCTGGGCGAGATCTCCAGCTATCCTCCGGGATACAAAGAGAACGCCGGCATTTTCTGCCACAATAACCCGTGGATCAGCTGCGCTGAGGCCGTTTTGGGCCACGGCGACCGTGCCTTTGAGGTCTACCGCAAGACCTGCCCGGCCTACATTGAGGATATTTCGGAGATACACCGCACAGAGCCCTATGTCTACAGCCAGATGGTAGCCGGCAGAGATGCGCCCACCTTTGGCGAGGCCAAGAACAGCTGGCTGACCGGCACGGCGGCGTGGACGTTCTTCAATGTGAGCCAGTATATTCTGGGCATCCAGCCCACGCTGGACGGACTGAAGGTGGACCCCTGCATCCCGCACACCCTGTCCGGCTTCACTGTGACCCGCCGCTTCCGTGGGGCGACCTATCACATCATGGTGGACAATACCGCCGGAGTGCAGCATGGCGTCAAGAGCGTGACCGTGGACGGCAAGCCTCTGCAAGGCAGTGTTCTGCCGCTGGCAGCGGAGGGTGCCGAGGTGAACGTGCAGGTCGTCATGGGTTGAAAGCGATTTCGAACTTCTCCGTTGCATTTCGCACCAAAGTATGTTTCAATAAAAAGCAGCAAATGGAATGGAACGGAGAAGGGAGAGACTGCGGGATGCTGAAAATTGCTGTCGTCGAAGACCAGCAGGAAGTGCGGGACGAGCTGTGCCGGTTCATCCGGCAGTACGCCGCCGAGAACAGCCTGCAGGTCGAGGTGCTGCCCATCGAGGATGGAGCTGTCATCGCGGAGCACTACGAGCCGGGGTATGACATCATCTTTATGGATGTGGAGATGCCGGGACTGGACGGCTTCGGCGCGGCGGAGAAGATACGGGCCGTGGACGCAGACGCCGTGCTGGTGTTCGTGACCAACATGGCGCAGTACGCTATCAAGGGCTACGAGGTGGACGCACTGGACTATGTCCTCAAGCCGGTGAACTACTACCAGTTCTGCACCAAGCTCTCACGGGCTGTTCAGCGGGTGCAGCGCCGCCGGGGCGGGCAGGTCGTTTTACAGCTGGCCGGAGGCGGGATGCAGGTGCTCTCTACTGGCGACATCTACTATCTCGAGACCCATGACCGGCTGCTCTGGTATCACACCACCAAGGGTGAGTTTTCCGTCCGTGCCAGCCTTGCCAGCGCCGAAAAGCAGCTGGCGCAGTACCATTTCTCCCGCTGTAACCAGTGCTATCTGGTCAACCTGAAATATGTAAAGGCTGTGGAGAACGACTTTGTCCACGTCAACACCGACCACCTGGAGATCAGCCGCCGCCAGCGTGCGGCTTTCCTGACGGCGGTGGCGTCCTACATCGGAGGTGTGCTGTGAATCTTCTTGCACGCCATGTCATCCTCCGGGCATTGCTGCGGTGGACTGCTGCAGTGGCGTTCTGCATCCCGCTCAAGCACCGGCCTCACGCCCGCCTGCGGGCGCTGGGGATGCTGCTGCCGCTGCTGGGGCTGACCTATGTGCTCGACCCCTCGGCCCAGAGCACCAGCCTCCACGAACTTCAATTCTCTCTGCTGACGCTCTATGTCGCGTTTTTCGTCCTGCTGGGCATGATGATATACGCCTGCGTTGAGATAGACAAAAAGAGTGCGCTCTACTGTGCCGTATGGAGCCTGCTTGCCTCCCAGACCGCTTACGAGTGCTGGCATCTGGTGGAAGTATTCTTCGAGTGGCGGGGAACGCCCCTTGACCTCAGAAGCCTGCCGGTCATGCTGGCACAACTGGCCGCTGGTGCATTCTTTTATTTTGTTATCTGCACCACCCTCTCCCGGAAGATGTCTTATAAAGGAGCGTATAACATCGGCCCGCGCCAGCTGACCAGCGCCTTTTTCATCGGGATCCTCTTCATGTTCCAGGCTGCGCTGCTGAGCGGTGGGCAGGTGGTGGCGCTGGATCGCAGTCTCGTCATGACGATGTTTGTCGGACAGTTCTACTTCCTGACCCTGCTCTACTTCCAGACCGAGGTGTTCAAGCTCTCGTCCATGCAGAAGGAGATGGACACCCTCAACCTATTATATGAGCGCCAGCGGGAGCAGTACCAGGTGGCGCGGCAGAACGTCCAGATCATCAACAAGCGCTGCCACGAGCTGAAGCTTCAAATCGCCGCGCTTCGACAGATGTCGAGCGCCCCGGCAGACCCGGAGCTGAAAGCCCACATCGACGAGGCCGAAAAGGCCGCTCAGCTCTACGACGCCAGCCGAAACACCGGCAATGAGGTGCTGGACGTGGTGCTCACGGAAAAGAGCCTGCTCTGCGAGTCCCGCCGCATCCAGCTCAACGCGGTGACGGACGGCAGCTGTCTGAACTTTTTTGAGGCCAGCGACCTCTACGCCCTTTTTGCCAATATGCTGGACCACGCCATTGAAAGTGCAGTGAAGGTGCCGGAACCGGAGCGCCGCTGCATCGACCTGCTGGTCTGTACCCGTCAGAGCTTCGTGGTGGTGAACGTCATCAGCCCCGACCGCCCGGCGGAGTCTGCCGACACCCGTGCCGCCCATTACGCCGTCAAAGTGACCAACCGCATCGTTCAGAAGTATAAAGGTACCCTGACCACAGAGAGCCAGAACGGGTTCTTTGCGGTGAAAATTATTTTCCCGCAGAGGGGATAACCTCTCCGTCAGCGCTAACGCGCTGCCACTGCCCGGGTTGCGGCACCCAGCATCCGCAGCGCTTTGCTTGCGTCTTGCTGGCCGCGGCCCCAACAACGACTCCCTGTTTCCGCCACTGGCGGCGGTCGTCGTTGTTGCTCCTATCGAGGAGAGGCCTTGGCATTTCGTAAAGCCTGCCCTCTTCGCCAGAGGCTCCCCTCGGTAGGGGAGCTGTCTGCGAAGCAGACTGAGAGGTTGAGACCGTCTCACAAAATCAATGTGAGATGGTCTCTTTTCTTTTTTGATTTGTTCGTTGTATCCAACTGTTTGTGAGAGATGCACAAATATATCAGCTTCGATTTGTGAGGGAAAAACCGAATATCCACACCATTCGACCGATTATCGCAACGGTCTTGCGAAAGAAAAAGTCTTTGATAAAATAATAGCGAAAGACAGAAAAACGACCGCACAACAGAGAAAACGCTACAGATACACGGGAGGAAAACGAATGCGAAGCATCGCCAAGCTCATGCAGGACTGGCAGTTCACCGGGCCGGACGGCAAGACCACTCTGGTGGAGCTGCCCCACACTTGGAACGCAAAAGACGGCCAGGACGGCGGCAACGATTACTGGCGCGGCACCTGCACCTACAGCACCACCTTTGCCGCTCCGGCGTTTGACGCAGCTTCGCAGGAAGTCTGGCTGCAGTTCGAGGGCGTCAATTCCAGCGCCAAAGTTCTGCTGAACGGCAGGAACATCTGCACCCACGACGGCGGCTACTCCACCTTCCGTGTCCATGTCTCCGACCTGCTGGCAAAAGACAACCAGCTCACCGTCGAGGTGGACAACAGCATCAACGACCGCGTCTACCCCCAGAAGGCCGACTTCACCTTTTACGGCGGCATCTACCGCGACATCAGCCTGATGGTGGTCAGCAAAAACCACATCGCTCTGGGTCACTTCGGCGACACCGGCGTCAAGATCACCCCCGCCCTCAAGGACGGCAAGGCTGACATCCGGGTCGAGACCCTCGTCGAAGGCGAGGGCGCTGTCTCCGTCGAGCTGCAGGACGCAGCCGGAAGCATCGTGGCCAGGGCTGAGGGCGCAGACGCTCAGCTCCACCTCGACGCTCCCCACCTCTGGGACGGCGTGAAGGACCCCTATCTCTACACCTGTGTCGTCCGCCTGAGCAGCGACGGCACCGTGGTGGACGAAGTTTCCACCCGCGTGGGTCTGCGCACCTTCTCGGTGGACTCCAGGAACGGCTTCTTCCTCAATGGCCGTCCCTATCCGCTCCACGGCGTCTCCCGCCATCAGGACCGCAAGGGTGTGGGCAACGCTATCACCCGCGAGATGCACGATGAGGATATGGCCCTCATCCGGGAGCTGGGTGCCAACACCATCCGGCTGGCCCACTACCAGCACGACCAGTACTTCTACGACCTCTGTGACCAGTACGGCATGGTGGTCTGGGCTGAGATCCCCTACATCTCCGAGCACCTGCCCAATGGCCGCGCCAACACCATCAGCCAGATGAAGGAGCTCATCTACCAGAACTACAACCACCCCTGCATCGTCTGCTGGGGCGTCTCCAATGAGATCACCATCTCCACCAAGGACAAGGCCGATATGCTCGACAATCACCGCGAGCTGAACGACCTGTGCCACAAGATGGACTCCACCCGCCTGACCACGCTGGCCTGCTACGCCATGTGCGGCCCCTTCAACCCGGTGGCCCACATCACCGACCTCGTCAGCTGGAACCTCTACCTCGGCTGGTATGTGCCGGGCCTGTTCCTGAACGATCTGTGGATGGACTTCTTCCATCTGGTCTACCCGGGCCGTCCTCTGGGCTTCTCCGAGTACGGTGCCGAGGGTATGCCGAACCTCCACAGCTCGAAGCCCCGCCGCGGCGACCACACCGAAGAGTATCAGGCAAAGTATCACGAGTACATGCTCCGCTGCTTCGACCGGCATAAGTGGATGTGGGCGACCCACGTCTGGAATATGTTCGACTTTGCAGCCGACGCCCGCGACCAGGGCGGCGAGCCGGGCATGAACCATAAGGGCCTCGTCACCTTCGACCGGAAGACCCGGAAGGACAGCTTCTACCTCTACAAGGCATGGTGGAGCGACGAGAACTTTGTCCACATCTGCTCCAAGCGGTTCACCGACCGCACGGAGAGCGAGATGGAAGTGAAGGTCTACTCCAACCAGAAGTCCGTCGCCCTCTACGTCAACGGCGAGAAGGCCGGCGAGCAGACCGGCGAGCACGTCTTCAGCTTCCGTGTGCCGCTGACCGGCGAGATCGAAGTCAGGGCTGTGGCCGGTGACTGCACCGACACCGCTTCCTTCCGTCATGTGGACACCCCGAATCCCAGCTACAAGCTGGTCAAGACCAAGTCCAAGAGTGCAAACTGGGTCTGATTTGTGAAACATTCCGCCGACCGGCGGTTGTTATAGAAAAAAGGAGGAGAATCCGTGAAAAACACCAAACCGAAAGTACGGCTGTGGTCTGTTCTCACCGGTCTGACGGCTATCCTGACCGTCGCTGCCATCGTGGGCAACATCATCGCAAACCAGTACGCTACCACCATCAATGTCGCTCTGAATGCATCTACCTATAAGATCATCCACGGCGAGAATACCGGCGATACCGAATACTTCAAGAAGGGCTTTGCTTCCGATGAGGAGCGCGAGGCTTACGAGGCCGAACTGTGCGCGACGGTCGAGGCCGAGGGCGCAGCTCTGCTGAAGAACGAGAACAATGCCCTGCCTCTGGCCAGCGGCGCTAAGGTCAGCCTGTTCGGCCACGGCTCTGTGGACCTGATGTACGGCGGCACCGGCTCCGGCTCTGTCGATACCAGCAAGGCTCCCAACCTCAAGCAGGCTCTGGAAGCTCAGGGCATCACCATCAACCAGACCCTGTGGGATCTGTACAGCTCTGACTCCATGATGAGCAAGTACAGCCGCATGACCCCCGCTTCCATCTCCGATACTCTGGAGGCAAACACCCAGTACGCTGTCAACGAGGCTCCCTGGAGCGCTCTGTCCAGCGCTGAGTCCAGCTTTGCTGAGTACGGCGACGCTGCGATCGTGGTCCTCTCCCGCTCCGGCGGTGAGGGCGCAGACCTTCCCAGCGGCGAGAATGGCACCAGCGACAGCTGGATCTCCGGTCAGGAGGGCGACGGCAACTACCTCGCTCTGTCCTCTGAAGAGATCGAGCTGCTGAAGAACCTGAAGGCTCTGAAGGACAACGGTACCTTCAAGAACATCGTCGTCCTCATCAACAGCTCCAACGCCATCGAGCTGGACTTCCTCAACCCCGAGATCTGCGGTGAGGACTACGGCATCGACGCTGCTATGTGGATCGGCGACGTGGGCCAGACCGGCATCAACGGTGTGGGCCAGCTGCTGTCCGGCGCTGTCACCCCCTCCGGCTCTCTGGTCGATACCTATCTGTACGACAACATGGCAAACCCCGCTATGTACAACTTCTACACCCAGGCTTACCCCAACGCAGCAGAGTACAACCTGCTGACCGAGGGTGCTGACGTGCAGGGTATGTACAGTGTCTATCAGGAAGGCATCTACCTGGGCTACCGTTACTTCGAGACCCGTTACGAGGATGTCGTCATGGGTACCGCCAAGGCTGGCGATTACAACTGGGCAACCACCGTTGCTTACCCCTTCGGTTACGGCGACAGCTACACTACCTTCGCATACTCCAACTTCAACGTGACCGAGTCTGACGATGCCTTCACCGTCACCCTGAAGGTCACCAACACCGGCAAGACCTTCTCCGGCAAGGAGACCGTCCAGATCTACTTCCAGTCTCCCTACACCGCTTACGACAAGGCAAACGGCATCGAGAAGGCTGCTGCTGAGCTGTGCGGCTTCGCAAAGACCGACGTGCTGGCTCCCGGCGCTTCTGAGGACGTGACCATCACTGTCCCGAAGAGCGAGCTGCGCACCTACGACGCGAACAACGCCAAGACCTACATCGTGGACGCTGGTGACTACTACTTCACCGCTGCCACCGATTCCCACAACGCAGTCAACAACATCCTGGCTGCCAAGGGCTATACTGTCGAGAACACCAATGGCCGCATGACCGAGAACGGCAACACCGACCTCGTCTGGAAGTGGACCAACGACACCCTCGACACCACCACCTTCTCCACCGGCGCAAATGGCACCGCCATCACCAACCTGTTTGACGAGTCCGACCCCAACAAGAGCAGCGATGCTCCCGGCAGTGTGACCTGGATGAGCCGCTCCGACTGGACCGGCACCATCCCCACTGCTCCTGCACAGCTGACCGCCAACGAGACTCTGGCTGCAAGCCTCGCCTTCACCAAGTACGACGGCTCTGAGGCCAACAGCGTCGAGATGCCCACTCTGGGCGCCAAGAACGGCCTGACCCTCGCTTCCATGATCGGCAAGGACTTCGATGATCCCGAGTGGGATACCCTGCTGGACCAGCTGACCTACAGCGAGATGGTCAACACCATCACCCTCGGCTTCCACAACACCGCAGCCGCTGCCTCCATCGGCAAGACTGCTACCAAGGACGAGAACGGCCCTCAGGGTCTGACCGCTGCCCTGACCGGTGGTGCATCCGCAATGTGCTACACCTCCGAGGATGTCATGGCTGCTACCTTCAATGTTGACCTCATCAACGAGGTCGGCAGGTGCATCGGCGAGGACTGCCTGGCCATGGGTTACTCCGGCCTGTACGGCCCCGGCATCAATATGCACCGCACCGCTTACTCCGGCCGTAACTTCGAGTACTACTCTGAGGACCCGTTCGTGGCTGGCACCATCTGCGCTGCTGAGGTGCAGGGCATCCAGTCCAAGGGTGTCTACGTCTACCTGAAGCACGTCGCCCTGAACGACTCCGAGACCAGCCGCCGCGGTGTCAACACCTGGCTGAACGAGCAGACCGCTCGTGAGATCTATCTGGAAGTCGCTGACAAGGCCATCACCGATGGCGGCGCCTGGAGCGTTATGACCGGCTTCAACCGCTGGGGTGCTACCTGGTGCGGCGCTAACGCCAACCTGCTGACCGGCTTCCTGCGCGGCGAGCTGGGTATGCGCGGCATGTGCATCACCGACTTCTCCGGTTCCAGCCAGTACATGGACCTGGTGGACGGCCTCATCGCCGGCTCTGACATCTGGGACAGCCCGATGCCCAAGATCCACACCACCAAGGCTGCAAACTATGAGAACGATGCCTACATCGTCACTCAGATGCGCAATGCGATGCACCACATCCTCTACACCGTGGTCAACTCCAACGCCATGAACGGCTGGGCTTCCACCGATACCCTGAAGACCATCACCCCGTGGTGGCAGACCGCCATCTATGCGCTCATCGCAGTGCTGGCCGTCCTGACCATCCTGTGCGCATGGCAGCTGAGCAAGGCCCTCAAGGCGAAGAAGAGCATGGTCGATACCGCTCCCGCAGCTGACCAGAAGTAATTCCGGCGCAGATTTCCGCAACTGTTAAAAACGAATGGCAGCCTGTCCCCCAGAACGGCGGGCAGGCTGTCGTTTTTTATAAGAAAAAAGGAGACACCGCAAATGGGTGAACAAACCGCAAAGGCGCCGGGCCTGAACCGCGCCAAGACCTACCAGCTGGTGCTGTTCCCGCTGAACAACGGCGCAACGAACGTGTACTATGTGCTGGTGCTTTCCTACATCGCCACCTTCGGCAGCAAGGTGCTGGCCCTGTCCATGATCTTCGCTTCGGTCATGGTCACCGGTATGCGCCTGTTCGACGCGATCACCGACCCCATCATCGGCGCCCTGATGGACCGCACCAACGGCAAGTTCGGCAAGTTCCGGCCCTTCATGGTCATCGGCAACCTCATCATGGCAGCCAGCATCCTCGTGCTGTACTGCCTGACCCCGCTCATCCCCGCCAGCTCGATGTTCCTGCGCTATGCGGCTTTCGTGGCTCTGTACGCAGTCTGGGTCATCGGCTACACCTTCCAGACCAGCTGCACCCGTTCCGGCCAGACCGTTCTGACCAACGACCCCAAGCAGCGCCCCCTGTTCACCATTTTCAACACCGTCGGCTCTCTGCTGGGCATGGGTGCGATGCAGTTCTTCGCCCCCATCCTCGCCAAAAACTATGAGGGCGGCTACGCCTCTGTCGGTTTCTTCCGCACCCTGGCTCCTGTGGGCATCGTCATCTCCATCCTCCTCACCATTCTGGCCATCATCGGCATCTGGGAGAAGGACCAGCCCAAGTACTTCGGCATCGGCGGCGAGGTCAGCGAGAAGGTCAAGCTGCACGAGTACGTCCAGATCATCAAGAACAATAACCCCATGCAGCGTCTGATGGTGGCTGGTGCCGGCTGCAAGCTGGCTCTCTCCATCGCCACCAACACCACCGTCCTGTGTATGCTGTACGGCTGCATGATGGGCAACTATGACGGCTTGTACCTGCCCATGATGGTGCTGGGCTACGTCTTCAGCGTGCCCTTCTTCCTGCTCACCGTCCGCACCAGCCAGAAGGAGGGCCAGAAGGCCAGCCTGATGAAGTACGTCAGTGTGGCATTTATCTGCTACATCGGCGTGCTGGTGCTGCTGCTGCTCTGGGGCCGCAGCGACGCCTTCACCCTGTCCATCATGGGTGACAACGGCCTGTCCATCAACCTCTACACCATCCTCTTCATCGCATTCTTCGGCATCGGCTACGGCGCATACTACGCCACCGCTGATATGCCCATCCCCATGGTCGCCGACTGCTCCGACTACGAGACTTACCGCAGCGGCAACTACATCCCCGGCATCATGGGTACGCTGTTCAGTCTGGTGGATAAGCTGGTGTCCAGCCTGTCCGCTACCGTCGTCGGCATCGCTGTGAGCTTCATCGGCCTCGAGAGCCTGCCCACCCAATACGACCCCTACACCCTCGGTATGAACTGGGTGGTCATCGTGCTGTTCTGCATCATCCCGATGGTGGCCTGGGCCGCTACCCTTATCGCCATGAAGGGCTACACCCTGACCGGCGAGAAGATGAAGGAGATCCAGGCGGTCAACGCCTGCCGCCGCGACGCTGTGGCCAACGGCATGAAGCTGGAAGAGGCCATGACCAAGTGGCAGAGCATGGACCAGCTGCCCGCCGAGTACCGCAGCTGAGCCTGTAAAGAGGAAGAACATGGAACAGAATGTACTGAACACTGACCTGACCGGCAAGGTGGCCGTCGTCACGGGCGCAAGCGGCACCCTGTGCTCCATCTTCGCCAAGGCTCTGGCCCGGGCAGGCGCAAAAGTCGCCCTGCTGGGACGCAATATGGAGAAGCTCAAGGCTCTGGCCGACGAGATCGAGGCCGAGGGCGGCATCGCCAGGGGCTACACCTGCAACGTCATGAACAAGGCCAACTGCCTGCAGGTGGCTGAGGACGTGATGGCAGAGCTTGGCCCCTGCGATATTCTGGTGAACGGTGCCGGCGGCAACAACGCCCGCGCCAACACGGACAAAGAGTATTTCGAGATGGCCGACCTCGAGGACGATACCGTGACCTTCTTCGACCTCGACGAGAGTGGTGTAGAGATGGTGTTCAACCTGAACTTCATCGGCACCCTGCTGCCCATCCAGGCTTTCGCCCGCCAGATGGTGGGCCGCCCGGGCTGCAACATCCTCAACATCTCCAGCATGAACGCTTATCTGCCCCTGACCAAGATACCGGCCTACTCCGGCTCCAAGGCCGCTGTGACCAACTTCACCCAGTGGCTGGCCGTCCATTTCAGCAAGGTCGGCATCCGGGTGAACGCCATCGCTCCGGGCTTCTTCGCCAGCGAGCAGAACGCCAGCCTCCTCTACAATGAGGACGGCACCCCGACGGCCCGTACCAACAAAATCCTCGCTGCGACCCCCATGGGCCGCTTCGGCGACAGCGAAAAGGACCTTGTGGGCGCACTGCTGTTCCTGCTGAACAATGACGCTGCCGGTTTCATCACCGGCATCTGCCTGCCCATCGATGGCGGCTTCTCCGCCTATTCGGGCGTGTAAAAACACAAAAAAGCTCCGGTTTTCGTACGAAAGCCGGAGCTTTTTTGTGCTTTTCAGGACTCTTTTTCTACATTCTGTTGTTTCTGCTCGATTTTTTCCATATAGCGCCAGAGGGTCGTGCGGCTGATGCCTAGCTGACGGGCAGCGGCGGCGCGGTTTCCGCCGTGGGCGGCGACGGTCTGTTGGACGACATCGCGGATGACCTCTTCGAGGGTCTGCTCACTGGGCTTGCGGGCAGAAGCCGGCTGCGGCACGGCCCGCAGAGTCCGCTCTTTGGAGAGCATATCGGCCACCGTCCCGGCCCGGATGTAGGGGCCGTCCGACAGGGCGGCGAGGGCGCGCAGGACGTTCTTGAACTGGGTGTAATTGTTGGGCCAGGGGTACTGGCGGAGCATCTCGATGGCCCGGGGCTCGAAGCCCGAGAGCTGCTTGCCCAGCTCGAGGTTCAGGCTGTTGAGGTAGAGGCTGGACAGAGATGGGATCTCGTCGGAGCGGCTGCGCAGGGAGGGCAGGGGAAGGGCCAGTGAACCCAGCCGCTCACTGAAATGCCGCAGCACCTCCGGCACCGGCTCCCCCTCGACGATGGAGCAGGAGAAGATGAGCCGCACCCGGCGGGCAAGACCGGTTTCTTCAATGGCGGCAAGAAGCTCTGAACTCCACTGGGGCGAGATGGACTCAAAATTCTGGAAGTAGATGGTGTTTCCGGTGGCGCTGAGAGGGGAGTTGTAGTGGTTGAGCAGGAAATCCCAGGTCTTCTCATTCAGCAGCGCACAGTTCACCACGATGAAGGGGTGGTTTGCAAGGGAGCTGTGCAGATAGAGGTAGCGTGCGATCTGCTCTTTGCCGGTGCCGGGCTCGCCGTAGATGAATACCGGCTGGCGCAGCAGGGCGAGGGAGCGTATCTCGGCCGCCTGGGTACCCATCGCGCCGCTGAGGCTGTAGAAGCTGTTGGCGAAGAGGTATTCGCACTCGCCCTTGTTCAGGGTGCGCAGGCCGGGACGGCTGGAATGGAGCGGGATGCGGGCCGGAACACAGTAGAACAGATACCGCTGGACGTTGTTCATCAGCAGCTGCTGGGCGGTGATGCTGTAGAGCTGGTCCCGCTCGGTGTAGTAAAAGCGGAGGTTGCCGCTGGCCGGTATCTCCCGGATGTGGGACTGAAGGACGCTGCTCAGCTCCGCCGGGACTTCGGAGATGCTGCTGTAGAAGAGGTCGCCGTTGGACTCCATGACGATGACGCGGCCATTCTGGCCCTGAGTGATGCTGCGGAGGAACAGGTTCTCCTGCCGCAGATAGCCGAACCAGGAGCTGATGCTCACGGCCTGGTCGATGGCGGCGTGGAGGCTTTCGACGCCGGAGGTGATGAGGAAAGCGTCGAAGCCCATCTCCCGGGCGATAGTGTGGGTGACCATGTCACAGACCACCATCCGGTAGCCGCCCTGCTGCAGGCGCTCCAGAGTGTGGCGCACTTCAGCAGCGTTGTTCACGGTGAGGATGTCGAGGTTGAAGTCCAGCAGACTGCACAGGGTGTGGGCCGGTTCGGTGATGGAGGGGAAGCCCACGATGGCGTAGAGGCTGGAATAATTCTCGGCCAGCTTCATGGTGCGCAGCACGTCGTACACCGAGATGTGGATGTCCACCACCGGCAGGTCGGTCACCTGCCGGATGAGGGCGGCGGTGCCGCCGCGGGAGATGATGCAGTCGTAGGAGTTGGGGGGCATCTGCTGCACGATGGCCTGCCCGTCTTCCAGGTCGCCGGTGTAAATGTCCATTTCGACATTGGGATAAGCCTGTGCCGCCTGCTCCATCGCAGTGCGCATTCCGTCGTAGGGGGCGATGCCCAGAATACGGGTGTGAGTCTCTATCACAACGGACACCTCCGTTCATATTTGCTACTATTCTAGCAAACAAACGCCCGAAAATCAAACAAAGACTGTTCCAATTTGAAACGGTTTAAGACTTTATAACCAAAAAACTTAATCGATGTTTCAAATTAAAACGGAAAAGACCGCTCGTTTCCATGCACGCCGTGTCAAAATAAGGCATAATGGTATCAAGAGAATAAATCATGAGAGGAGGAGCAACCTATGCTGCTTCTGCTGATCCTTGCAGATGACTTTACAGGCGCGCTGGACACGGGCGTCCAGTTCGCCGCCTGCGGCATCCCCACTCGCGTCGTGGTCGGAGAGCAGGTGGATTTTGCAGCCAATGACGCCGCTGTGCTGGTGGTGGACACCGAGACGCGCCATCTGCCCGCTGCAGAGGCCTACGCCGTCATCGCAAAATTGACCCGGGAGGCGATGAGTGCGGGCGTTTTCAGCATCTATAAAAAGACAGACTCCGCTCTGCGCGGAAACATCGGCGCAGAGCTTTCGGCCCTGCTCAAAACCAGCGGGGAGCGCCGGCTGCCGTTCCTGCCGGCCTTCCCCCAGATCGACCGTGTGACCCGGGACGGAGTACATTATATCAGCGGCGTGCCTGTGACTGAGAGCCCCTTCGGCATCGACCCCTTCGAGCCGGTGCGCCACGCCAGGGTGACTGAGCTCATCGGGGAGCAGACCGATGTGCCTGCCCACAGCTTCCCGACCCTGAAAGAGGGTGAGGCTGTGCCGGAGCAGGAGGGCATCCTGGTCTTTGACGCCGGGAGCCTTGACGACCTTGCGTCCACGGGCCGCGCCCTGTTCCAGAATGGCAAGCCCCGCCTGATGGCAGGCTGTGCCGGCTTTGCAGCGCTGCTGCCCGACCTGATGAAGATGACCGAGCGCAGGACGGTCACCATACCGAAGCTGGACCCCCGTCTGCTGGTGGTCTGCGGAAGCGTCAACTCCATCACCCTGCGCCAGCTGGATGTGGCTGAACAGAACGGCTTCTCCCGCCTGCGCCTGACCCCGCGCCAGAAGCTGGACCCCGGCTATTGGGAGAGCGAGAACGGCAAAGAGGCCCTGCAGGGCATCAATGAGATGCTGGCCGCGAATCCCCGCTGCATCATCGAGACCAATGACGAGGGCGGCAACCAGCCCACGGCGGATTACGCCGCCGCCCGGGGCCTCGACCTCGAGGGCATGCGGGTCGGCATCGCCAGCAGTATTGGCCATATGCTGGGCAAACTGTTCACCAGCCCCGCGCTTGGGACCCTGCTGCTCACCGGCGGCGACACGCTGTTACAGTGCATGAACTGCGTGGGCATCAAGGAGCTTGAGCCGGTGTGCGAGGTGGAAAAGGGCGTCGTGCTGGCCTGCTTCACCTACCGCGGCTGCACCCGCTACGTTATCACCAAGTCGGGCGGCTTCGGCCACGAAAAACTGCTGCTCGACCTTGCAGACCGCATTGCAGCCGAGCAAACTTGAGATAGACGATGGATTCGGAGAAAACCATGGCCTATCAGAAACTTCCCGGCCTGCCCTGAGACGGTACGATCTACGAAAACGAAGAGATGGATACGCTGGAAGCTCTGCTGCTCACCGGTGTCCAGACCCGCTGATTTTTTTGAAGGAGGAAATTTGTTATGCTGACCCAGTACAATCTGAAGATGCCGCACGCAGTTTACGGCGGCGAGAACGCAATGGACAACATCACCGCCATCATCAAGGCCCGTGGTGCAAAGAAGGTGGCAATGTTCACCGACAAGGGCATTGAGGGCGCTGGCCTGTTCGCCCTGCCCGAGGAGGCTGTGAAGGCTTCCGGCGCAGAGTATTATGTTCTGGACGAGCTGCCTCCCGAACCCAGCTACATGGCTGTCCAGAAGCTGGTGGATGAGTTCAAGGCTTCCGGCGCTGACCTCATCGTGGCCTGCGGCGGCGGCTCCGTCATGGACGCGGCCAAGCTGGCAAGCGTGCTGGTGACCGATGACTACGGCGTCAAGGAGCTGCTGGACAACCCCGGTATGGCTCAGAAGTGCGTCCCCATCGTCCTCATCCCCACCACCGCCGGCACCGGCGCTGAGGTCACTCCCAACGCCATCGTCGCTGTCCCCGAGAAGGAGCTGAAGGTCGGCATCGTCAACGAGAACATGATCGCGGACTACGTCATCCTCGACGCCCGCATGATCAAGAACCTGCCCCGCAAGATCGCAGCTGCTACCGGCGTTGATGCTCTGGCACACTGCATCGAGTGCTTCACCAGCAACAAGGCCAACCCCTTCAGCGACCTGTACGCTCTGGAGGGCCTCGACCTCATCCTGAACAACATTGAGAAAGCCTGCGATGACCCCGATGCCATGGCCGAGAAGAACCGGATGCAGATCGCAGCTTACTACGGCGGTCTGGCCATCACCGCTTCCGGCACCACCGCAGTCCACGCTCTGAGCTATCCTCTGGGCGGCAAGTACCACATCGCACACGGCGTCTCCAACGCCATCCTGCTGGCTCCTGTCATGCGCTTCAACAGCGAGCATCCGGCTGTCAAAGAGCGTCTGGCTGTGGCTTATGACCGCTGCTGCCACGAGAACAAGACCTGCACCACCGTGGACGAGAAGGCTGCATGGATGATCGCCCGCCTCGAAGCGATCGTCAAGCATCTGGACATCCCTACCAGCCTGAAGGAGTTCGGCGTCCCCGCTGAGGACCTCGAGGGTCTGGTCGAGTCCGGTATGCAGGTGCAGCGCCTGCTGGTGAACAATATGCGCCCCGTCACCGCTGACGACGCCCGCAAACTGTATCAGGAGATCATGTAATAGAAAAGGAGAACACGTTATGAAGACCAGCGACATCAAAGGCATTATCCCTCCGGTAATTACCCCGATGAACAACGATGACGAGCAGACCGTCAACCACGAGGCTCTGCGTCAGCAGGTCGAGCGTCTGCTGGCAGGCGGCGTCCACGGCATGTTCCCTCTGGGCACCAACGGCGAGGCTTACGCCCTCTCTTTTAAGGAGAAGGAAGAGATCCTGGCTACCGTCATCGACCAGGTCAAGGGCCGCGTCCCCGTTTACGCAGGCACCGGCTGCATCACCACCGCCGAGACCATCCGCATGAGCAAGCGCGCCGAGGAGATGGGCGCAGATGCACTGTCCATCATCACCCCCAGCTTCGCACTGGCTTCCCAGAAAGAGCTGTACGACCACTATGTGGCCGTGGCAAAGCAGGTCAACATCCCCATCATCCTCTACAACATCCCGCCCCGCACCGGCAACAAGCTCCTGCCCGAGACCGTGCAGGCCCTCTGCCGTGACGTGGACGTCATCGTCGGCGCAAAGGATTCCAGCGGCGACATCGAGAACCTGAAAGCTTACATCCGCCTGACCCGTGAGCTGGACAAGGATGTGGCCATCCTCGCCGGCAACGACGGCGCTATCCTGACCTGCCTGAAAGAGGGCGGCGCAGGCGGCATTGCAGGCCGCGCCAACATCTGGCCGGCCACTGTTGCAAAGATCTACGACTGCTTCAAGGCTGGCGACCTCGAGGGCGCACAGGCCGCTCAGGACGCTATCGCCATCCTGCAGCAGACCTTTAAGTACGGCAACCCCAACACCATCATCAAGACTGCTGTCGCCCTGCAGGGCCACAACGTCGGCAAGTGCCGCGCCCCCTTCAACTACGTCCCCGAAGAGGGTCTGGAAGCCATCAAGAAGGTCCTGGCCGAGAACGCTGCCAAGGGCCTGAACTGAGAAGAGCAAGGATCTCGAGGGTCTGGTCGAGTCCGGTATGCGGGTGCAGCGTCTGCTGGTGAACAATATGCGCCCCATCACCGCTGACGACGCCCGTAAACTGTATCAGGAGACCATGTAAGAGAAAAGGAGAACAGGCTATGAAGACCAGCGACATCAGAGGCATTATCCCTCCGGTGATCACCCCCATGAACAATGACCCCGAGCAGACCGTCAACCACGAGGCTCTGCGGCAGCAGGTCGAGCGCCTGCTGGCAGGCGGCGTCCACGGCATGTTCCCTTTGGGTACCAACGGCGAGGCTTATGCCCTCTCTTTTAAGGAGAAGGAAGAAGTCCTGGCTACCGTCATCGACCAGGTCAAGGGCCGCGTCCCCATTTACGCAGGCACCGGCTGCATCACCACCGCCGAGACCATCCGCATGAGCAGGCGCGCCGAAGAGATGGGCGCAGATGCCCTGTCCATCATCACCCCCAGCTTCGCACTGGCTTCCCAGAAGGAGCTGTACGACCACTATGTGGCTGTGGCAAAGCAGGTCAACATCCCCATCATCCTCTACAACATCCCGCCCCGCACCGGCAACAAGCTCCTGCCCGAGACCGTGCAGGCCCTCTGCCGTGACGTGGACGTCATCGTCGGCGCAAAGGACTCCAGCGGAGACACCGAGAACCTGAAGGCCTACATCCGCCTGACCCGTGAGCTGGACAAGGACGTTGCCATCTTCGCGGGCAAAGACGACGCGATCCTGACCTGCCTGAAGGAGGGCGGTGCAGGCGGTATTGCAGGCCGTGCCAACATCTGGCCTGCTACCGTCGTAAAAATCTACGACTGCTTCAAGGCTGGCGACCTCGAGGGCGCACAGGCCGCTCAGGACGCCGTCGCTATCCTGCAGCAGACCTACAAGTACGGCAATCCCCACACCATCATCAAGACCGCTGTGGCTCTGCAGGGCCACAACGTCGGCAAGTGCCGCGCCCCCTTCAACTACGTCCCCGAAGAGGGTCTGGAAGCCATCAAGAAGGTCCTGGCCGAGAACGCTGCCAAGGGCCTGAACTGAGAAGAGCAAGGAGAGCACTGTTATGAATAAACCTATCGTTGGCATTACGATGGGCGATCCCGCCGGCTCCGGCCCGGAGATCACCATCAAGGCTCTGGCAGATCCGGAGCAGTATACCTACTGCCGCCCCATCGTTGTGGGCGACGTGAAGGTGTTCGAGCAGGCCAGGAAGTTCGTTGGCCGTGAGGACATCGTCATCCACCGCTGCGACAAGGTGTCGGATGCTCTGTTCACCCCCGGAACCATCGACGTGCTGCACCTCGACCTCATCGAAGACATCAACAAGTTCGAGATGGCAAAGGTGAGCGTGGAGGGCGGCAACGCAGCCTTCCAGTGCGTCAAGAAGGTCATCGAGCTGGCCATGGCCGGTGAGGTGGATGCTACCTGCACCAACGCCCTGAACAAGGAAGCCATGAACAAGGCTCTGGAATACTATCACGGCGAGAAGTCGGACGGCTACACCCATTTCGACGGCCACACCGAGATTTACGCCACCTACACCCACACCAAGAAGTACACCATGATGCTGGCCCACCACGACCTGCGCGTGGTCCACGTCTCCACCCATGTCTCCCTGCGCGAAGCCTGCGACCGGGTCAAGAAAGAGCGTGTGCTGGAAGTCATCGAGATCGCCAATAAGGCCTGCAAGGATATGGGCATCGAGAACCCCCGCATCGCGGTGGCCGGCCTGAACCCCCACTGCGGCGAGAACGGCCTGTTCGGCCGCGAGGAGATCGAGGAGATCACCCCGGCCATCGAGGCTGCTAAGGCCGAGGGCATCACCGGCGTTGTCGGCCCCTGCCCGCCGGACAGCGTTTTCTCGCAGGCCATCGGCGGCTGGTACGACATCGTGGTCTGCATGTACCACGATCAGGGCCATATCCCCCTCAAGACCGTGGGCTTCGTCTACGACCGTGAGAAGCAGGAGTGGAAGGCTGTGGAGGGCGTCAATGTCACGCTGGGCCTGCCCATCATCCGCGCCAGCGTGGACCACGGCACCGACTTCTACCATGCAGGCAAGGGCAACGGCAATGAGCTGAGCCTTGTCAACGCCATCAAGTATGCCGTCAAGATGACCGGCCGCGAGGCGTAAATTTTCCAATAGTTCCTTGCACACCCGCTTTTGCAGCTTTGCTGCGAGGCGGGTGTTTTTTTGCTTAACAGGCTGAAAGAAAAGTTCTATCCTGAAACGGATAAATCCGGGGAAGGTTGCTGAAATGTTCTAAAATGTTACACTTTTAATAGAACATTCATGAAATATCCTGGAAATGTTTCAGAATGAAACGGAAACAAGGCAATTTAGCCGTTGTAAGAGCCTGCTATTTTGAATATAATTTAGACAACAAAAACGAACAAAGACTGTGAAAAGCGGCGACGCCGCAGAAGAAGGCATGAAGTACACAGTCCGGTTCGCTACACGAGAACCCCAAGAGAAAAGGAGAACAAGATTATGAAAAAGATTTCTCGTCGCAGCTTTCTGAAGGTTTCTGGTACTATGGCAGCGGCTGGTGCTCTGGCAGCCTGCGGCGGCTCTTCCTCCACCAGCACCGCAGCTTCCAGTGAGGCAGCTCCTTCCGTTGAGGCAAAGGCTGTGGACGGTCTGCCCGATATGAGCAAAGAGACTCTGAACTTCAGCTCCGATAAGGTCGGTTCTGGCTCTTACAATATGATCGTTGCAATGTCCAAGGTGCTGGAGAAGGCTGGCGGTTTCCAGACTGTCAACGTCAACCCTGACTCTCCGGGCGGTATGGGTGCTCCTTATCTGTTTGCTTCCGGCAACACCGATCTGGCCTTCATCAACGGTGCTCCTGCAAAGTGGGCAATGGAGGAAGGCACTCTGGGCAAGCCTGCTACCAGCGGCTATGCAGCGGTCATCGGCGGCCTGACTGCTGTCTGCTACATCAACTGCGTGTCCAACGCATTCCTGCAGAAGTACAATGTCTCCACCATCGAGGAGATCTTCGAGCAGAAGCTGCCCCTGCGCATCGGCTGCTCCGCAAAGGGCTCCATGGATGCTGAGGGCGCTTACCTGCTGCTCGAGTACTTCGGCGTGACCGAGGACGACCTGAAGAGCTGGGGCGGCTCCATCACCAACCAGGGCGGCGATGCCAACGCAGACGCCATCGCGGACGGCCAGATCGACTTCTACATCGACCACACCTCTTCTGCTTCTTCCACCATGGCTCAGATCGCTACCAGCGTGGATGTCACCTTCCTGCAGTGGGGCGATGACCTGTGCAGCTGGTTCGTCAGCGAAAAGGGCTTCGACCTCATCACCATCCCGGCCAACTCCTTCAAGGGTCAGGATAAGGAGCTGACGCTGCCCGGCACTCCCGACTGCGTCTTCTGCAAAGAGAGCCTGAGCGAGGATGTCGTCTACGCCATCACCAAGAGCCTGAGCGAGAACCGCGACGCTCTGGTGGCCGAGTACAATTCCCTGTCTCCGTGGGAGCCTGAGACCGCTTGGGAAGAGATGAAGCGCGGCGGCTGCCCGCTGCATCCCGGTGCTGAGAAGTACTACAAGGAAGCAGGCTACATGAAGTAAGTTCCGGCTTTGAAAGCTTTCGGCGGAGGCGCTCCGCACGACATCAGATCTATCCTTTGACCGTAGGCAGAGGCCGGACGCTTTGCGGTGTCCGGCCTCTGCTTTCACAAGGGATAATACGGAGGGAAATATGAGCAACGAAAAAGAAACCAAGGTATCGACTCTCGACGCCAAGGCCAAGGCTCTGGCAAACGAAGAGGACGAAGATACCAAAATCGCCAAGCTGCTGAAGAATATGCCGAAATGGCGTTTCTATTCGCTGGCAGTTCTTACCGTTATCTGGACGGTGTTCCAGCTCTACATCAAGCTGGTCAAGCCCCTTGACCCGTGGTTCCAGCTGCCGCTCCATATGTGCCTTGCACTGGTCGTGGTGTGGCTGTACAATCCGATGGTCGAGAAATCCAAGAGCCACAATAAGCTGTGGTGGATCTACGACATCTTCCTCATCGCGTCCAGCTGCTTTATCTGCTGGTTCTTCCTGAGCCACGCAGAACAGCTCAACTACCGCATCTTCAATGTTGACGTTATGACCACCACCGAGGTCATCGTGGCGGTGCTTCTGGTCATCAATGTCATGGAGGCCGTCCGCCGCGTGGTCAGTATGTCCCTGTTCTGGGTCATCTGCTTCTTCCTTGCTTATGCATGGTTCGGCCAGTATATCCCCGGCCTGTTCCGCTTCTCCGGCATCAGCTTCCCCAAACTGATGGAAGTCCTGATGTACGGCGAGAATGGCATCTTCGGCTCTCCGCTGGTCACTTCTCTGGGCACCCTGTTCTACTTCCTCGTTTTCGGCACCTTCTTCTCCAACTGCGGCGGCGGCGGTGTCCTGATCGACGGCGGCATGAAGCTCAGCGATAAGACGGTCGGCGGCCCCGCAAAGGCAGCTGTCATCTCTTCTGGCCTGCTGGGCATGGTTTCTGGTTCTGCGATCGCAAATGTTTCCACCACCGGCGTTCTGACCATCCCCCTGATGAAAAAGACCGGTTATGACCCCGAAGAGGCGGCAGCAGTCGAGTCTGTTGCTTCCACCGGCGGCCAGATCATGCCCCCCATCATGGGCGCTGGCGCATTCATCATGGCCGAGATCATCGGTGTGCAGTATGCGCAGATCGCAGCAGCAGCCGTCCTGCCCGCTGTGGCCTACTTCCTCGCCGTGTTCATCCTTGTCCACATGATTGCAAAGAAGAAGGGTCTGGGCAAAGACTCCGGCGTACATTACGAAGGCAAGCCCATCCTGCCCCGCGTGTACCGTCTGCTGCCCATCATCGTTCTGGTCATCATGATCATCATGGGCTACTCTCTGCCCCGCTCCGCGATCTACTGCACCATCTTCTCCATCATCATCGCAGCGATCTCTCCTGAGACCCGCATGGGTCCCCGCAAGCTGCTCCAGACCCTGATGGACGGCGTCCGTCAGGCCGCAAATATTGCGATCCCCACCGCTGCCTGCGGCATCATGATCGGCATCGTGGTCAACTCCGGCGTTGCCGTCAAGATCGCAAAGCTCATCGGTACCTCTGGTGAGGGCAGCCTGTTCATCGCACTGCTCATCGCCGCTCTGGGCTGCCTGCTGCTGGGCATGGCACTGCCTACCGTGGCCGCTTACCTGATCGCTGTCACTCTGTTCGCGTCGGCTATCCAGGGTCTGGGCATCTCCGCTCTGGTCACCAATATGTTCATCTTCTACTTCGGTGTCGTGGCTCAGATCACTCCTCCCGTCTGTCTGGCATCCTTTACTGCAGCAGGCATCGCGGGTGCAAGCGCATGGAAGACCGGCTGGAAGGCATTCTCCTTCGCCATCACCGCTTTCATCGTCCCCTTTGCATTCGTGTATCGTCCCGCTATCCTGCTGGAAGGCACGATGGTGGAGATCATCATTGCATACTGCATCGTCATTGCAGCCACCTATCTGCTGGCCTGCGGCATCGCTGGCTACCTGTTCCGTCCCCTGAAGATGTGGGAGCGCATCGCCTGCTATGTCGTGGCCTTCATCTTCATCCTACCCAGCTCCATGTCTGATATTATCGGCATTGCTGGATGCGCACTCATCATGGCTTACTGCTTCATGACGGGCAAGAAGAACGCCAATAAGGCACAGCCTGCCTGATAAGCGGTCCTTCCGAAAACCTTCTTCATAAATCACAGTTCGGCGAAACCCCCGCCTCCGGTACTCCCGGAGGCGGGGGTTTCTTGTTTGTCCTTTTTGGGGCGGGAAGAAAAGAAAAACGGGCAGTTCGGATGTGAAAGATGACGGAACAGTTGTGTTTGGGGACGATTTGAGCTAAGATTCTTAGCCGCCAGACATAGCAATTCAACTTTTTAATGCAACAGCAACAGCGTTGAATTGCATATCGCAAATATGCTGTTATCCTATTGCGTTATTTTCTTGACTTGCGCCAGACATGAAAAAAACTCCCCTCTGGGCGGGAGGGGAGCGAAAAAATCAATATCAATCGTCGTCGCTGTCGAGCTTGAGCACGGCGGTGAACGCCTCGCTGGGCAGGGAGACGCTGCCGAGCTGGCGCATCTTCTTTTTGCCCTCTTTCTGCTTTTCCAGCAGTTTTTTCTTGCGGGAGATGTCGCCGCCGTAGCACTTGGCCAGCACATCCTTGCGCATGGCCTTGACCGTCTCGCGGGCGATGATCTTGCCGCCGATGGCCGCCTGAACGGGGATCTCGAAGAGGTTGCGCGGGATGTTGTCCCGCAGCTTCTCGCAGATGCGGCGGCCCTTGGCGTAGGCGTTGTCGCGGAAGACGATCATGGACAGAGCATCCACAGGGTCGCCGTTGAGCAGGAAGTCCAGCTTGACGAGGTCGCTCTCGCGGTACTCCTTGAACTCGTAGTCGTAGCTGGCGTAGCCGCGGCTCCGGCTCTTGATGGCGTCGAAGAAGTCGTAGACGATCTCACCCAGCGGCAGGGCGTAGTGCAGGTCCACACGCACATCATCCATATATTTCATATCGATGAGGACACCGCGCTTGTTCTGGCACAGGTCCATCAGGCTGCCGACGTATTCGTTGGGGGTGTAGAGGTGGACGTCCACGAAGGGCTCCTCCTGCTTGACGATGTTGGAGGGGTCGGGGTAGCTGGACGGGTTGTCTATCATCTCCACGGTGCCGTCGGTCAGGGTCAGACGATAGCGGACGCTGGGTGTGGTGGTGATGAGGTCGAGGTCGAACTCGCGTTCCAGACGCTCGGTGATGATCTCCATGTGGAGCAGGCCGAGGAAGCCGCAGCGGAAGCCGAAGCCCAGCGCGGCACTGGTTTCCAGCTCAAAGGTCAGGGAGGCGTCGTTGAGCTGCAGCTTTTCCAGCGCGTCCTTCAAATCGGGGTACTTTGCGCCGTCGGCGGGGTAGATGCCGCAGAAGACCATGGGCTTGACCTGACGGTAGCCGGGCAGAGCCTCGGGGGTGGGGTTATTCGCCAGCGTGACGGTGTCGCCGACGCGGGTGTCCTGCACGGTCTTGATGCTGGCGGTCAGATAGCCGACCTCACCAGCCTGCAGCTGGTCGCAGGGGGTCAGGCTGGTAGCGCCCATGTGGCCCACTTCCACCAGCGTGAACTGTGCGCCGGTGGCCATCAGGCGGATGGTGTCGCCGGGCTTGACCGTACCTTCAAAGACGCGGATATAGACGATGACGCCCTTGTAGCTGTCGTAGATGCTGTCGAAGATGAGGGCCTTGAGGGGGGCGTCCGGGTCGCCGGAAGGGGCGGGGATGTCGCTGACCACACGCTCCAGCACCTGATCGATGTTCAGGCCAGTCTTGGCCGAGACGCGGGGCGCGTCGAGGCAGGGCAGGCCGATGACGTCCTCCACTTCCTGTGCTACTTCGTCCGGGTGGGCAGAGGGCAGGTCGATCTTGTTCAGGATAGGCACCAGCTCGAGGTCGTGTTCCAGCGCCATATAGGTATTGGCGAGGGTCTGGGCCTCCACGCCCTGGGTGGCGTCCACCACGAGGATAGCGCCCTCGCAGGCGGCGAGGCTGCGGCTGACTTCGTAAGCGAAGTCCACGTGGCCCGGGGTGTCGATGAGGTTGAACTCGTACACCTTGCCATCCTTGGCGGTGTAGTTCATGGTGACGGCGCGGGCCTTGATGGTGATGCCGCGTTCCCGCTCGATGTCCATGTTGTCGAGGATCTGGTCCTCCATCGTCCGCTCGTCCACGCTCTTGGTCAGCTCGAGGATGCGGTCGGAGAGGGTGGATTTGCCGTGGTCGATGTGCGCGATGATGCAGAAGTTGCGGATGTTATCTCTTGCCATGTAGTTCCTCCGAAATTTATAGGATCCAGTCCTCGACGGCTTTGATGCCGCCGTTTTCCAGGTAAACGCGGGGTACCCGGCGGGAAACGCCGCAGAGCACCTCGTAAGAAATAGTATCGGTCTTGTGGGCGATGGTCTCGGCGCTGTCGCTCACTTCGCCGCCCCACAGGATGGCTTCGTCCCCTTCCTGCACGTCGGGCAGAGCCGAGACATCCACCATGATCTGGTCCATGCAGACCCGGCCCAGAACCGGGCAGGGCATACCCTTTATCTCCACGATGCCCTTGCCGCAGCTCAAAAGGCGGGGGTAGCCGTCGGCGTAACCGGCACAGAGGGTGGCGACCTTGGTGGGCTTTTCCGCGGTGAAGCGGCGTCCGTAACTGGCTGACTGGCCGGGCTGCATCTCCTTGACCATGCTGACGATGGTCTTGAGCTTCATCACCGGGAGGAAGATGCCGAAGCGGACTTCATCGCTGGGGTCGAAGCCGTAGAGGATGATGCCGGGGCGTGCCATGCAGTGGGTGCGGGGCAGTCCGGCGGGCCAGTCGGGGTGGAGCATCACCCCGGCGGAGTTGTCGCAGTGGACGACGGCAGGCTCGAAACCGGCCTCGGCAAGGCCCTGATAGGCCCGGACGAAGAGCTCGTGCTGCTGGCTGGTATAAGCCACGCTGTCAGCGCTGTCGTCGTCGGCCACAGCGAAGTGCTGGAACAGGCCGGTCACGTCCAGACCCGGCAGGCGGCAGGCATCCAGCATCTCGGCCAGCGCTGCGTCAAAGTCGGTGCGGAGCGCAAAACCGATGCGGCCCATGCCGGTGTCGGCCTTGAGGTGGACTTTGACCTTCCCGCCGACGGCACAGGCGGCCTCGCTGAGGGCCTTGGCCTGGGGCAGGGAGTAGCAGGCTGCGGTGATGTCCTCCTGGATGAGGACGGGCGCACAGCTCGGCTCCACATGGCCCAGAATGAGGATGGGCAGCGTCAGCCCGGATTTGCGCAGCTGACGGGCTTCCGCCAGACAGCTCACAGCCAGCCATGCGGCCCCCTCTTCAGCAAAGACCTTGGCGCACTCTACGGCACCGTGGCCGTAGCTGTCGGCTTTGACGACAGCGCACAGAGGCATCTCCCCGGCCCGGGCCTTCACGGCGCGGAAATTGTGGCGCAGGGCGTCAAGGTCTATCTCGGCCCAGACGTGTTTTTCAAATGCGGGCATCCGCATGGGCTGTGTCCTCCTTTTTTGATGTACGGGCCGGGTGCAAAGGACGCCAGCCGTCGATGCCGCTCTCCTGCAGAGCGTGAAGGGTCTTCTGCCGGAAAGCACGGTCGGTGCGGCACCGCTCCCGGACAAAGTTTTTTGTGTCCTCCCGGGTGGTAACGCCGTCGGCAGGGCAGCGGCTCTTGACGATGGGAAAGCCTTCTTCCTTCACTGCACAGCGCACCTCCTGCTCTGTGGCGAGCAGGAGAGGCCGGATGAGGGTCAGCCCCCGGTCGGACAGCTCTGTCACCGGCGAGAAGCAGCCGATGCGGCCCTCCCGCCAGAGGTTCATATAAAACGTCTCGATGGCGTCGTCCAGATGATGCCCCAGCGCCACCTTGTTGCAGTCCAGCTCTTCGGCAGCGGCGTGGAGCGCGCCCCGGCGCATCTTGGCGCAGAGGGAGCAGGGATTCTTCTCGTTCCGGTAGTCGAAGACGATGGGGCCGATAAGGGTGCGGCGCACCTCATAGGAAACATCATACTGCCGGAACAGCGCTTCCAGCGCGGAGTAATCCACCGGCTTGCCGCCAAACTGGGGGTCGAGGGTGACGGCCACGACTTCGAACGGAAAGCCGAGGTACTGCCGCAGCCGCGCGAGACCGATGGTCAGCGCTATGCTGTCCTTGCCGCCCGAAACGCCCACCAGAACGCGGTCGCCGGGGGCCAGCATCTCGTACTGCTGGACGGCTTTGCGCATCAGGCCGCAGAGCCGCTGCATCGCTTTCGTGTCGCTCATGACAGGCTCACGCTCTCCACGAGGTTGACAATGTCGCTGATGGAGGCCAGCTTGGTCAGGCCGGAGACATAGATGACGTCGCCGTTGTCGTACTCGATGGTGGCCAGCACGGCGTAGTAAGCCTGAATATCACAGCGCACGGCAGTGACGGCGGCACCGTCGATGCTCAGATTGACTTTTCGGGGGCTGATGACGCCGTAAGCCTGCTTGAGCTCTTTTTCCGACTGGCCGATGAAGTCCTCATAGGTGTCTTTCGTGCCTTTCTGGAAGAGCACGACCTGATAGTTGGCGTCGTCGCTGCTCTGGGCAGAGGCCAGTTCCAGCGCACGGCCAAGGGTGGCGTCCTCGGTCATCTCGCACACCGGCCAGACGGCGGACTCGTAGTAGACGGAGATGCCGTTCTCGGCGGTGTAGTGGGTGTCAGGCGAAGCGGGGGTGCGGCGGTTGACCACAAGGGTCAGTACAAAATAGGCCAGTGCGCCCAGCAGGACGATGATACCCATGGCCAGCAGCAGGCGGGAAGAGCGCTGCTGCGCGGTGTCGCGCTGGTGGATGTCTTTCGGCATGAAGGAATGTCCTCCTTATAAATGTAAGGCTCAGCCCCGGGGGTGGGGCTGCATCTTTATTAGTATAACATACTCGGGACTGAAATTGTAGCGCTCTGCCGCAAAAACAGAAACGAAAATGCGATTTAAGAAAATACGAGATTTCAAGAGAAAACAAGAGAAAACGAGAGATTCAAAAAACTGAGCCGAAAAAATCGAAAAATGATGTTGACAGGGGCGTTCTTGTGATGTATACTGACACTCGCGCCCCAAAAGGTGCATTGAACCGTTGAAACACTTATCAGGAGGAAATAGATATGAGCACTACTCTCGTCAAGCCCGCTGAAGTCGAGCGCAAGTGGTATCTGCTCGACGCTGCCGGCAAGAGCCTGGGCCACGTCGCTGCTGAGGCTGCTGTTCTGCTGCGCGGCAAGCAGAAGGTCGATTATACCCCCAATGTTGACTGCGGCGATTTCGTCGTCGTCATCAACTGCGACAAGGCTGTTCTGACCGGCAAGAAGGCCGAGCAGAAGTTCCACATCACCCACAGCAAGTTCATCGGCGGCCTGAAGAAGGTCCAGTACAGCAAGCTGATGGCTGAGAACAGCGACCTGGCTATGACCTACGCTGTCAAGGGCATGATCCCTTCCAACACCATCGGTGCTAAGGCTCTGACCCGCCTGCACTGCTACCAGGGTGCCGAGCACGCTCACGCAGCTCAGAAGCCCGAGAAGATCGAGTTCTAAGAAGGAGGCAATCGAACATGTACGAAACCAAACCTTATTTCTACGGCACTGGTCGTCGTAAGGATTCCGTTGCCCGCGTGCGCGTCTACCAGGGCACTGGCAAGGTCACCATCAACGACCGTGACATCGACAACTACTTCGGTCTGGAGACCCTGAAGCTGATCGTCCGCTCTCCGCTGGTCCTGCTGGGCCTCGAGGGCAAGTATGACGTCGTCGTCCGCGTTTCCGGCGGCGGTGTTTCCGGCCAGGCTGGCGCTATCCGCCACGGCTTGAGCCGCGCTCTGCTGCAGCAGAGCGATGAGAACCGCGCTGCTCTGAAGAAGGCAGGCTTCCTGACCCGCGATCCTCGTATGAAGGAGCGCAAGAAGTACGGTCTGAAGGCTGCACGTCGTGCTCCCCAGTTCAGCAAGCGCTGATTTTACCGTATTACGGCTTTTACGGCTCTGCTTCGGCAGAGCCGTTTTTGTTTAACAGAAGTTTCCCAGCGAACTGGGGAGCACGACTGCGCATATCCGGCGGTTGCCCCGGAGGGGCGAGCCGGATGCGCATTTCGAATAATTGCTCAAGCATCGCGTGGGCGGCGGAGCTGCCCCAGCGATGCTCCCCAGTTCAGCAAGTGCAACAGCGACGACCGCCGCCAGCGGCGGAAACAGGGAGGAGCTGTTGGGGCCGCGGCCAGCAGGATATGAAGCCCGCCCAAGGGCTGAAATAGACGCTGGGAGCCGCAACCCGGGGAAGTTGGCCGTACGATGCCGCTTCGGCAGAGCCGTTTTTGTTTAACAGAAGTTTCCCAGCGAACTGGGGAGCATGACTGCGCATATCCGGCGGTTGAGATTCCCTCATCTCCCTCTTGACAAAAACTGCAAAAGAGACTATTATACTAAGCAGACAGACAATGGAGCCTGGGGTGTGTTTACCCTAGGCTTTTTTCTTTGGAATGTCTTGGAAAACGCATCGCTGCGGGCCGATAGAGGGGGTCCGCAGCGGAAAATTAGGCTGCGGGCTGCGGCAGAATGGTGTCTGCCGGGCCGCAAAGAGGAAAAGGAGAAGGTATCATGAACGAGAATGTTGACGGTATGATGATTCGTCTGGTCGGCCTTGCACTGGCTGTCCTGTTGATGGCTGGCATGACCATCTACACGGGCCTTTTCAAAAAGACATCCGGCATGGATGCCCGCGCCACTGTTATCAGTGTGCAGGACGGCCATGTGGCCGCAGAGGACGTTCAGTGGAACGCCTGAGATAAACTTTTCTTCAAACACAACACAGCGCCCCGGGGCCGACCGCTCCGGGGCGCTGTGTTCGCTTATGCGTTTATCGCTTCTGCTGCTTCAGGCGGGTCATGAAGTCGTCAGCCTCGATGGCCTCAGGGGTGAAGCTGTTGTTGTTCCACCAGCTGGCGAGGGCGGCGGCAACGGTCAGGCCGCTGGAAATGAGCTGTTCCAGCTGGGCGCTCTCGATGGGCAGCATGGGCTTGCCCACGGCGCTGAGCACCTGATTGGTCAGGGCCAGCGCCAGCGCGGCGGTGCGGGCCAGAGTGGATGCGGAAATTTTGTGATGGGTCATAGTCAGTACCTCTCTTTCTGTTTCAGGATATGTGTTTGGTGTGGTTCAGGTCTCCTGCAGCACAACGGTACCCGAGAAGATGAGGGTGGTGTTATCACCATAGTAGGCGCTGCCGTGTGCGATGTCGATGCAGTCGTTTGCGGCGACCCAGGAGGAATCGACAGAGGGCGGATAGAAGTTGTTGGCGGCGGCGAAATAGAGCTGGTATTCGACGCCCTTTTCCAGCACGATGCTGCCCATGTCCAGCACTACATCGTTGTAGCCGCGGACAAGGTCGATGGACTTGTCTGCCAGGGCGGTCGTGGTGCCGTACTTGCGCAGGACGGTGCGCATTTTGCCCGGCATATAGCCCTTGACGCGGAATTCCAGCGAGCGGAGCAGCAGGCCCGCTTTCTTAGCAGTCAATGGCATGAAGAACTCGCTCTTGGCGGGATAAGTGTCCCACGCGGGGATGTCGCCGCTGTCGGTGTGGGCCGTCTCGATGCGGTAGACGGCGGGAGTCACTGTGACGGTGCAGCTGTCGCTCTTGCTGTCGGAGGTGGCAGTGACGACGGCAGAACCCTTCTTGAGGGCAGTGACGCGGCCCGCATCCACCGAGACGATGTCCGTCGGCGAAACGCTCCACAATACCGTCTGGTCGGTGGCGTCCGGGGGCGCGATGGAGGCGCTGAGGTCGGAAGTGCTGCCCCGGCTCAGTTCCAGCGTGTGCTGGCTCAGAGTCACCTTCTCCACCGGGATGATGTCCGGGTCGGGCAGGGGAGTGGGCGGCGTGGTGTCCCACAGTTTTTTGAGGGCCTCAAGGGCATTTTTGGCGCTGCTGTCGGTGTAGCTGACAGAGCCCAGCAGCTTGAGCAGAAGCTCTTTTTCTTTGCTGCCCAGCCCGCTGAGGCTGTCGGTGCTGATGGTGTCGACGGTCAGTGCGCCGGTGGAGGCATCGACCTTCACCACCCGCACCAGCTGGCCGACTTTCGGTGAGACAGGGCGGGGCAAGGCCCAGACGTCCAGTGCGTTCAGCCGGACGGCACCGCTCTTGCCGTTGACGCTCAGCACAGCGCCCTCCGTGGGGGCATAGGAGGCGGCACGGTCGGCAGCGGCTTCGGCCTGCTCGGCATAGCCTGCAGCCAGGGTGGCGCTGGCGGCGGTCTGCTGGGCAGAAGAAGCGGCCTCGCTGGCGCTCTGTTTGGCGTTTGCCTCGCCGGAGGCGGCACGTTTGGCGGCCTCTGCGGCGGCATTGGCGCTGTCCACCACCCGGGCGATGAACTGTTCGTAGATCGAGGGCGTCAGCTCCTCACCGCCGCCCTCGGTGGGGAGGATGCCGTGGACGTCGTACTGGCCGGGCCGGGTGTAGGCGGTGTAGCCACTGCCGTTGGCAGCGGCCAGCATCCACTCGCCGCTGGCCCAGCCGGTAAAGTTCCGGCCCACGCCGACGCAGCCAGCTTCGTCCAGCGCCAGCGGCTCGGCCAGCGTGCCGTCCGCGTGCCGGATGTGGAGGGTGACGACACACCCGTTCCACTGCTCCGGCAGGCTGAATTCCAGCTGGTCCACACCCTCGGCTTTCTGTGCGCCCAGATGCAGCCGGTGGGGCTGGGCGAGGAATTCTGTGCCGCCGAAGTCCCGGGCTGTGATGTTGATCTGCATGGTAAAAGCTCCTTTCATTTGGTTTTGCGTTTGCATCTGGCCCGATTGTAGCGCAGAACGGCAGTGGGCGGAAGTACATACTTTTTTATTGAGAATTTGGCGGGTTAGGCATTTTGCCAAACGGCCTTTTTCGGAGAGAAATAGCCCCCTGCTTTTCTCTTGAAAACAGTCAGAAAACAGTCCGTGATTTGTGTCGAAAATAAGCCGGTTATGGCCGGTTTGACGTCGCAAAGCGGGCTGGAGATACTGCAAAAAACACCCCGGAAATGTTAATTCAAATGTTAAAAATATATGAACAAGTATGACTTTATTTTTGCGAAAAAATCGGAGAGAAATCATTGAATTTCATGAAATCGAGAGAAAACTATGTACAGAATGCACAAAAAACTATGTGAAGGAATTGACGAACGCCTGACCTTCGATTTGACAAAACGGCCTCAGTCTGCTAAAATAACGTCCGCTCAACACACGTTGCAGCGCATAAAATTCATCACGGTGAAGTGAAAAGCCGCTTTTGCAGCGCCCGCTGTGCGGGGCATTTACGCACAGTCTGGCGGGCCTTGAGATACAGGCCCGCTGTCCATTCCAAAATCTGAAAAGAGAGGAGTTGTCTCGTATCGCTTCCGTCAAATTTAAGAAAGCATTGCCCGGCTGCACCCGTGCAGCCTCATCCCGTGTGCTGGCGTTCTGCGTCATGGCTGCGTGTCTCGTGTTCACGCTGGCTGTGACCGCCGCGAATCTGCGGCTGACCTACGTCACAGACTCCCACGGTGCGCGGCAGGTGGTCCTCACTTCCGAGAGCGACCCTGCCCGCGTTATGAGCCTTTCCGGCATCAAGGCCGAGGAGGGAGACGAAGTCTACTACACTGCCTTTGCCGGTAGTCTGGCATCCCTGAACATCGAGCGCGCCTTCAGCGTCACCATTGAGGCTGAAGGCCAGGAGTACCCCGTCAAGATGGTGGTGGGTACCGTCGCCGATGCTCTGGAACGTGCCGGCATCACTCTGGAGGGGGACGACTATACCGAACCCGCCCTCAGCGCGATGGTCACGGCTGGCAGCAAGATCGAAGTCCACCGCGTCGAGTATCAGGACAAGGTGGAGACGCAGGCAGTCCCCTACGACACGGAGTACGTCTATACCAGCCTCTACTTCCGCAACACCAACCGTGCTACCACCCTGCAGCATGGCTCTGAGGGCCAGCAGACCGTCACCACCCGGGAGCGCTGGGTGGACGGCGAGCTGGAAAACAGCGTCGTTACCGATGTGACCACCACCGTGGAGCCTACCGACCATGTGGTCAAGACCTATGGCGCCGGTGCGCCCGTCTCGCCCCTGACCGGCCCGGACGGCACCACCAACGCCCCCGCCAGCTACAGCAAGGTTCTTACCGGCAAGGCCACCGGCTATTATTCCAAGTCGGGCAAGGGTTCTTCCGGTCTGGGTCTGGGTTACGGCACCGTGGCCGTTGACCCCGATGTCATCCCCTACGGCACCCTGCTGTATATCACCTCCACCGACGGCAGCTTCGTCTATGGCTACGCGGTAGCCACCGACACCGGTATCGCCGTGCAGGATGGCCGCATCCTCGTGGATCTGTTCTATGAGACTTATGCGGAGTCTGTCATCAACGGCGCTATCAACGTCAACGTCTACGTCGTGGGCTGATGCGCCTTTGAAAAACTGAAGTTAAAATAGTGGAAAAACATCCGCTCTGATTTTTTGCCAAATGTGCAAAATTCGGGGCGGATGTTTCTTTTTTGTCTTTATTCTGTCAAGTCTGCCGATATTTCTTGTCTAAAATTAGGGATATTGTATATATAAGAAAAATATCGACGAAAAGATTATGGTATATTCTACAAGAAAACTCTTGAAAAATCCGACGAAATTCTTTAATATAAGAGAGTAAAAGGCACAGGACTGCCCATGCGGCCTGTGCGGGGAGGAGCTGTTTATGAAACCGACTGAGGAAAAGACCCGCAGCAATCCATCGGATCTTCCGGTGTATTTGTTCAAGCAGGGCAATAACTGTGAAGCGTACCGCTATTTTGGCGCACACATCGAGCAGCGGGCCGGGGAGACAGGCGTGGTGTTCCGCGTCTGGGCACCGCACGCGACGGCCATCAGCGTAGTAGGCGATTTCAATAGCTGGAAACCGGGCAGCCACCCGATGCGCAAGGTGGACAATGACTCTGTGTGGGAGCTGTTCATCCCGGGCATGAAAGAATACGACGTTTACAAATATTGCGTGACTACCCGGGCGGGCGACCTTGTCTACAAGGCTGACCCCTATGCGTTCCACGCAGAGACCCGCCCCTCGAACGGCAGCAAGGTCTACGATCTGAACGGCTTTGTCTGGCACGACGAGGCGTGGCAGAACGCCCAGAAGAAGGCCGATGTCATCAACGGACCCATGAACATCTACGAGATGCACGCCGGCAGCTGGAAGCAGAAAGAGGGCGGCCTGCCCTACAATTACTCCGAGCTGGCCGACGAGCTCATCCCGTATATCACCGAGATGGGCTACACCCACGTGGAGCTGCTGCCCGTCATGGAGTACCCCTTCGATGGCAGCTGGGGCTATCAGGTGACGGGCTATTTCGCCCCCACCAGCCGCTACGGCACCCCGAAGGATCTGATGGCTTTCGTGGACAAGATGCATGAGGCGGGCATCGGCGTCATCATGGACTGGGTGCCGGCCCACTTCCCGAAAGACCAGTTCGGCCTGTACAACTTCGATGGCGAAGCCTGCTATGAAGACCCGAACCCCAAGCGCGGCGAGCACAAAGAGTGGGGTACCATGGTGTTCGACTTTGGCCGCAGCGAGGTGCAGAGCTTCCTCATCTCCAGCGCGCTCTACTGGCTGGAGCAGTACCACATCGACGGCCTGCGTGTGGACGCTGTGGCTTCCATGCTCTATCTGGACTACAACCGTAAGCAGGGCGAGTGGGAGCCCAACAAGAACGGCGGCAAGGAGAACCTTGAGGCCGTGGCATTCCTGCGCAAGCTCAACGATACGATTCTGGGCCGTCACCCCCACAAGTACATGATCGCAGAGGAGTCCACCGCGTGGCCAATGGTCACGAAGCCCGCTTCCGACGGCGGCCTGGGCTTCAATTTCAAGTGGAACATGGGCTGGATGAACGACATGCTCAGCTACATGAAGACTGACCCGCTCTTCCGTTCGGGCAACCACAACAAGGTCACGTTCAGCTTCTTCTACGCCTTCAGCGAGAACTTCGTGCTGCCCATCAGCCACGACGAAGTCGTCCACGGCAAGGGCAGCCTCATCAACAAGATGCCCGGTGACTATGAGGCCAAGTTTGCAAACCTGCGCACCTTCTTTGGCTACATGATGGCTCACCCCGGCAAGAAGCTGCTGTTCATGGGTCAGGAGTTCGGCCAGTTCACCGAGTGGAACGAGACCAAGTCTCTGGACTGGATGCTGCTGGGCTACGACAAGCACACCGAGCTGCAGACCTACGTCAAGACCCTGAACAAGTTCTACAAGGACCATCCCGCCTTCTGGCAGATCGACTACAGCTGGGAGGGCTTCCAGTGGATCGTTCCCGACGACTCCCGTCAGAGCGTCGTGGCCTTCCTGCGCAAGGATGCAAACGGCAAGCAGATCCTCGTGGTCTGCAACTTCAACCCTGTCCTGCGCGAGGGCTACGCCCTGGGCGCACCGAACTCCGGCACCTACAAGGAGATCCTGAACAGCGACGACGAGGCGTTCGGCGGTGCTGGCACTGTCCACAACAAGGCTGTCCGCTCCAAGAAGAAGCCGCTCCACGGCTTCGAGCAGAGCATCACCATCACGCTGCCTCCCATGAGTGTGCTTTATTTCGAGGTGCCTGCAAAGCGCACCCGCAAGACCGCCGAGGAGAAGGCAGCGGAAAAGGCTGCACCCAAGAAGGCTTCCAAGACCGCAAAGGCTGAGGAAAAGGCACCTGCAAAGCGTGGCCGCAAACCCAAGGCAGAAGCTGCACCTGCGGAGGAAAAAGCCCCTGCAAAGCGCGGCCGCAAACCGAAGGCAGAAGCTGCACCTGCGGAAGAAAAGGCTCCTGCAAAACGGGGCCGTAAGCCCAAGGCAGAAAAGGCAGCGGAGCCGACTGAAAAGCCCGCCCGCAAGCCCCGCGCCAAGAAGGCGGACAAGGCCGAAAAATAAGGCCGGGCCGAACCAACATTGTTGAACCATTTCCACCAAATATCAGGAAATGTTAAAGGGGAGAATAAAGCTATGGCAAAAGAAATCGTGGCAATGATCCTTGCCGGCGGACGTGGCTCGCGTTTGTACGCGCTGACACAGAAAACGGCAAAACCGGCGGTGTCCTTTGGCGGCAAATACCGTATCGTGGACTTCCCGCTGTCCAACTGCGTCAACTCCAACATCGATACCGTTGGCATCGCAACGCAGTATCAGCCCCAGAAGCTGAACGAGTACATCGGCAACGGCCAGCCCTGGGACCTGGACCGTCTGTACGGCGGCGTCCATACCCTGCCTCCTTATGAGCAGGCAAAGGGTACCGACTGGTACAAAGGCACTGCAAACGCCATCTACCAGAACATCAGCTTCATCGACAGCTATGACCCGGAGTACGTCATCATCCTGTCCGGCGACCAGATCTGCAAGCAGGATTACGCCGACTTCCTCCGCTTCCACAAGGAGAAGGGCGCAGAGTTCTCTGTGGCCGTCATGGAAGTTGACTGGAAGGAAGCTTCCCGTTTCGGCCTGATGGTCGCAGACGAGGACGACAGGATCACCGAGTTCCAGGAGAAGCCCCCTGTGCCGAAGTCCAATCTGGCTTCCATGGGCATCTACATCTTCAACTGGGATATCCTCAAGAAGTATCTGGAAGAGGACGAGGCAGACCCCAACTCCAAGAACGACTTCGGTATGAACATCATCCCCGCGCTGCTGCGCGACGGCCGCAAGATGTATGCTTACCACTTCAACGGCTACTGGCGTGACGTGGGTACCATCGACAGCCTGTGGGAAGCCAACATGGAGGTCCTGGACCCCGAGAACTCCGGCATCGACATCTTCGACGAGAAGTGGAAGATCTACAGCCGCAACCCCGTGCTGCCCGCCCAGAAGATCGGCCCCCGCGCTGTCGTGCAGGATTCGCTGGTCACTGAGGGCTGCCAGATCTACGGTTGCGTCAAGCACTCTGTGCTGAGCGCAGGCGTCGTCGTGGAAGAGGGCGCAACGGTCGAGGATGCCGTCCTGATGGATGGCGTCGTGGTCAAGGCAGGCGCAGTGGTCAAGCGCTGCATCCTCGCTGAGAACGTCGTGGTGGGCGCAGGCGCCAAGATCGGCGGCGACGGCCCCATCGCACATGTCGGCACCGGTCTGACCATCGGCGCAGGCGCTACCGTCAAAGAGGGCGCCAAAGTATTTGATTCCGTCAAGGAGGGCGAGGAAGTATGCTGAGCCAGAACAACAATGCGTTGGGCATCATTTTCCCCAACAGCTATGATAACACCGTGCCTGAGCTGGTGACCGAGCGCGCAATGGCCTCGATCCCCTTCGCAGGCCGTTACCGCATGGTGGACTTTGTCCTGTCCAGCATGGCCAACTGCGGCATCTCCAACGTGTCTGTCGTGGTGCGCAAGAACTACCACTCCCTGATGGACCATCTGGGTACCGGCCGCGAGTGGGATATGGCACGCCGTCACGGCGGCCTGAACATCGTCCCTCCCTTCGCTGAGAAGGGCGTGCGCATCTACTCCGGCCGCGTCGAGGCTCTGGGCTCCATCCTGAGCTTCCTCGAGGTGCAGAAAGAGCGCTATGTGGTCATGAGCGATGCCAACATCGCCATCAACTACGACTTCAACGCTCTGCTGGCTGCTCATCAGGCCAGCGGTGCAGACGTCACCGTGGCTTACCAGAAGATCGAGATCCCCGAGGGCCGCAAGAACGACAACTACACCCTGACCGTCGATGCCGATGGCCGTGTGACGGAGCTGCTGTTCAACGATTACCGCCCCGGCAAGCAGAACCTCGATCTGGACATCTATGTCATGGAGCGCCAGACCCTCATCAAGCTGGTCAAGGACGCTACCGCCCGCGGCCTCATCTACTTCGAGCGCGACATCCTGGCTCACAACGTCAACATCCTGAACATCCATGCTCTGGAGTACACCGGCTATGTGGCTCATGTCTGCGACATGAAGAGCTACTTCGACGAGAACCTGAAGCTCATTGATGAGAAGAATCTGAACGCCCTCTTCCCCAAGAAGAACCCCGTTTACACCAAGATCCGCGACGACAACCCCACCCGTTACGTCACCGGTTCCAGCGTCAGCAACTCTCTGCTGGCTGACGGCTGCGTCATCGAAGGCACCGTGGAGAACTGCGTGCTGTTCCGCGGCGTCAAGGTCAAGAAAGGTGCCGTCGTCAAGAACTGCGTCCTGATGCAGGACACCGTGGTGGAGCCTGGCGCTGAGCTGGACTGCGTCGTGACGGACAAGAACGTCCGCATCACCGCAGACAAGAAGCTGAGCGGCACCAAGAGCTTCCCTGTTTACGTTCAGAAGAACCACATCGTCTGAACCGTTTGAGAATCTCCCATAGGGGCGGCTCCCTCCCCGGTAGCCCCTCTTAAAGAGGGGCGGGGGTACTGTGTGTACCCCCGCCCGCTCTTTTTGCCGCAGCGGGAGGAGATATGAATCCGTTTTATCAGGAAGGAGCGAATCTTATGAAGATCCTGTATGCTGCTTCGGAAGCAACCCCCTTTGCAAAATCCGGCGGTCTGGCCGATGTGGCCGGCTCCCTGCCCAAAGCACTGGTCAAGGACGGCGTGGATGCCCGCGTCATCATGCCGCTGTATGGCGACCTGAAGTTCCGCGATAAGCTGGAATACGTTACCAACTACTCGGTCCCTGTGGGCTGGCGCAGCCAGTACTGCGGCCTGTTCAAAGCTGAGGTTGATGGCGTGACCTACTATTTCCTCGACAACGAGTATTACTTCAAGCGCCGCGGCCTCTACGGTTTCTACGACGACGGCGAGCGCTTCGCCTTCTTCTCCCGCGCAGTGCTGGAGACCCTGTTCTACATCGACTTTACCCCCGACATCATCAACTGCAACGACTGGCAGACCGCTCTGGTGCCGGTGTACCTGAACCTGTACTATCGTCATCTGGACAAGTTCAACCGCATCAAGACCATCTTCACCATCCACAACATCGCCTATCAGGGCAAGTACGGCACTGATATTCTGGAAGACACCTGCGGCATCGGCCGCCGCGACCAGCATATCGTGGAGTACGATGGCTGCGCCAACTTCATGAAGGGTGCCATCGAGACGGCAGACAAGATCACCACCGTCAGCCCCACCTATGCACAGGAGATCCTCGACCCGTGGTTCAGCTACGGTCTGGACGCTCTGCTGCGCGAGAAGCAGTACAAGCTCTGCGGCATCCTGAACGGTATCGACATGGAGGCCAACAACCCTGCCACCGATCCCCACATCGCCTTCAACTACGATGTCAACAACTTCGAAGAGGGCAAGGCAAAGTGCAAGGAGGCTCTGCAGGATAGGTTCGGCCTCAACAAGGACGGCAGCCCCGTCTTTGCAATGGTCAGCCGCATGGTCGGCATGAAGGGCTTCGATCTCGTGCAGAGCGTGGCCGATGGCCTCGTGGACCGCGGCATCGAGCTGGTTATCCTGGGCAGCGGCGAGAGCCAGTACGAGAACTTCTTCTCCGACCTGTGCGGCCGTCATCCGGGCCGTGTAGGCACCTACATCGGCTTCGAGCCTACCCTGTCGCAGGAGATCTATGCCGGCGCAGATGCCTTCATCATGCCGTCCAAGAGCGAGCCCTGCGGTCTGGCTCAGATGGTCGCCTGCCGTTACGGCACGCCTCCCATCATCCGCGAGACCGGTGGTCTGCGCGACTCCATCCACGACTGCACCCTCGGCGAGGGCAATGGCTTCACCTTCGCGGGCTACAGCGCCCACGAGCTGTACGATGCCTGCTGCCGCGCACAGGACCGCTACTACAGCAAGGAAGACTGGAACAACCTTATCAGGTACGACATGGAGTGCGACTTCAGCTGGGATGTCTCTGCCAAGAGCTATGAGGGCCTCTACAATGAGACTGCAAACCTCTGGTAAGAGATAGACTAAAGCACGATTTACGCCCCGGCGGGTACTGTTTTAGGACAGCGCCCGCCGGGGCTTTTTGTGCCTTTCAGCAAAATCGTCCCAAAAGGAAACGCTTTTTTCTTTCTCAAACGGGGCAGAATGATAAATGACACGGAGAAGATGAGCGGCTGAACCGAAAAACTTTTGGTTAGAAATGACGAACTTCTCTGCGTTTATAGAATTTTGCTAAAAAGCAGTGGAAAATTGATTGAATTTTACAGCCGTTTTGAGTATAATGGAGAGTAAAGAGCCTTTGTTCAAAGTTTAACGTGCAGATCGGGCAAAAAAGACAGAGCGGCCCGGAGCGCACGCAGAGGGAGGGGAGCCGGACCGTGAAGGGCTGGTACAAGGCACTGGAAGACCTGGTCTGGCTGACCCAGCTGGGGCTGAATATGCTGCTGCCGCTGGTGATGTGTCTGGGCGGCTGCTGGTGGGCCGTCAGCCATTGGGGCTGGCCCATGTGGGTGTATCTGCCCGCTGTGCTGCTGGGGCTTGCCGCCGGGGCGCAGAACTTCTGGGTCTTCGTCAAAGAGCGGCTCGACCGCTCCAAAAAGGACAAGCCCCGCCGGACAGGCTTTAACTCGCATTTATGAGATAAGGGAGAGCTACATCTATGAAATTACAGCCGGAATCCAAAAAGGAGCTGCTCCGCATCGCGGGCGGCACGGCATTCTGCACCGCGATCATGTGGGTGCTTTTCGCGGCGCTGCATCTGGTGGGCTGGGTGAAGTTCGACTATACGGTCGTCCTCGGCAGCCTCGTGGGCGCAGCCGTCGCCATCGGCAACTTTGCGGGCATCTGCTTCGTGGTCCAAAAAATCATCGACGAGCCGGATGAGAAGCGCCGCAAGGCAACATTACAGCTTTCCTACAACAGCCGGATGCTGCTGCAGGCGCTGTGGGTGGTGGTGGCCGTCGCGGCCCCCTGCTTCCAGCCCTTTGCCAGTGTGCTGCCGCTGTTTTTCCCCCGTGTCACCATTTATTACCTGCAAATAACGGGCAAGTACAAACCGCTCACGCCGAAGGCAGAGCCGGTGGACGTCTCGGTGGAGGACGACCCCGAACCTGCCGACGCGCAGCAGTCCGCACCCGATGAAAAAGGGGGTGAAACGTAACAAATGGAACTGAACGGCGCAAAGATCCTGTATACCATCCATACCAATATCCCTGTGCTGGGCGACTTCAAGATCACCCAGACTCTTGTGAGCACATGGATCGTCATGGCGCTGCTCTCGGCTCTGGCCTTCTGGCTGGGGCGTGACCTCAAACTGGAAAACGTCTCCAAACGGCAGGCCGCCGCCGAGTTCATCGTGGAACGGCTGGACCAGTTCGTCCACGACAACATGGGCTGGCACTTCGATCAGTTCATCCCGCTGGTGGGTGCGATCTTCGCACTCAGCATCGGCTGCAACCTGATCAGTGTGGTGGGCCTGTGGAGCCCCACGGCAGACCTGAACACCGAGGCGGCCTGGGCCATCGTGGTGTTCATCATCATCATGTACTACAAGATAAAGACCAACGGCATCCTCGCCTATCTGAAGGGCCTGCTGGACCCCATCTTCCTGATGGCGCCCATCAATGTGCTGTCGGAGGTATCCACCCCTGTCAGCATGGCCTTCCGTCACTTCGGCAACATCCTGTCCGGTACCGTTATCTCCACCCTGCTGTACTGGGCGCTGGCGAGCCTGAGCCACGTCATTTTTGGCTGGCTGCCCGGATTCCTGAGCCAGCTTCAGCTGTTCCAGATCGGCATCCCGGCCTTCACGGGCCTGTATTTCGACTGGTTCGGCGGCTGCATTCAGGCGTTCATCTTCTGTACCCTGACCACCATCTTCATCAAACGTGCTGCCGGTGAGGAGTAAGCATCCCACCCCGGCATCCCCCAAAAACAAACATTTTCAGGAGGACACAAACTATGACTGACTTTCAATTCCTTGCTCGTGGTATCGCTCTGGCTGGCTGCGGCATCGGCGCAGGCTGCGCACTGATCGCAGGTATCGGCCCTGGTATCGGCGAAGGCAACGCTGCCGCTGCTGCCTGTGAGGCTGTCGGTCGTCAGCCCGAGTGCAAGAGCGACGTGACCAGCACCCTCATCCTCGGCGTCGCACTGTCTGAGACCACCGGTATCTACGGCTTCGTCACCGGTCTGCTGCTCATCTTCCTCGCACCCGGTATGTTCATGAACTACCTGCAGTAAGCGCTCCTTTCAGAGCTTGATTTCAAGAGAAAGGGGAGACGCTTATGCAACTTTATCAGGCATTGATCACGCTGGATGGCTGGACGTTTCTGGCCCAGATCTGCAACCTGATGATCCAGCTGGTGATCTTCAAAAAGCTGCTGCTGAACCCGGTCAAAAAAGTCATCGCCGAGCGCAAGGCCAAGGCGGACAGCCAGATCGCGGACGCCGAAAAGCTGCGCACCGAGGCCGAGGCCATGAAGGCGGAGTACGAGCAGAACCTGCAGAATGCCCGCACCGAGGCCAACCAGATCGTGGCCGCCGCCCAGAAGACGGCTGCTGCCCGCAGCGAAGAGCTGCTGGGCGAGGCCCGCGCACAGGCCGCTGCCCTCAAGCAGAAGGCCGAGGCCGACATTGCGCAGGAGCGCAAGAAGGCTGTCAACGAGGTCAAGGACGAGATCGGCGGTATGGCGATGGAGATCGCCTCCAAGGTGGTCGAGCGCGAGATTAAAGAGGCTGACCATCAGGACCTGATCGACGAATTTATCAAAAACGTGGGTGAAGCATCATGACCGAGACTGCAAGGATGTACGGCGGAAGCCTGTACGACCTGGCCGCGGAGGAAGGGCTGGACGAGCGCATTCTGGGTGAACTGGATGGCGTGACGGCTCTGCTGAACGGGGACGCCGAGTATCTGCATCTGCTCAGCATCCCCAGCATCCCCAAGAAAGAGCGCTGTGCGCTGTTGGACGAAGCCTTCCGCGGGCAGGTCCACCTCTATGTGCTCAACTTTATGAAGCTGCTGTGCGAAAAAGGCGCTCTGCGGGAGCTGCCGGGCTGCGCCCGGGCTTACCGTCTGCGCTACAATGAGGCTCACGGCATTCTGGAAGCGACTGCTGTTTCCGCTGTTCCTCTCACGGCAGAGCAGACCAGGCGCCTGCACGAAAAGCTGGAAAAAGTCACCGGCAGGCACATCGACCTCAAAACGAAGGTCGAGCCTGCTGTGCTGGGCGGCATCCGGCTGGACATCGAAGGCACCGAGCTGGACGGCACCGTCCGCAGCCGCCTCGCCGGCCTGCGCAGCAGCATCGCAGCAGCAACACTGTAACGAATACGAAGCCCTCGGGTAAACGCGAAGCCCGGCTGCTCTCGGAGCCGCAAGGCGAGAAGGCAAAGCTGGACCGAAGTGCCTGAGAGGGCTATCCACCCGAAAGTTTACAAAGAATTGAGTGGTGAAGACACAACAATGCAACTGAAACCTGAAGAGATATCCAAGATCATCCGTGCTCAGATCAAGCATTACGAAAATGTCATCGAGCAGAGCGAGGTCGGCACGGTCATTCTGGTGGGCGACGGCATCGCCCGCGCCAGCGGTCTGGAAAAGTGCATGGCAGGCGAGCTGCTCCAGTTTGAGAACGGCGAGTACGGCATGGCCCAGAACCTCGAGGAGAACACCGTCTCCATCGTTCTGCTGGGCTCTGACGTCGGAATCAAAGAGGGCAGCACTGTCAAGCGCACCGGCAAGGTCGTGTCCGTCCCTGTGGGCGAGGCACTGATCGGCCGTGTCGTCAACGCACTTGGCCAGCCCATCGACGGCGCAGGCCCCATCGAGACGACGGAGTTCCGCCCCATCGAGAGCCCTGCTCCCGGCATCATCGAGCGCCAGCCCGTCAAGGAGCCGCTGCAGACCGGCATCAAGGCCATCGACTCCATGATCCCCATCGGCCGCGGCCAGCGTGAGCTGATCATCGGCGACCGCCAGACCGGCAAGACCACCATCGCGTCCGATACCATCATCAACCAGAAGGGCAAGGATGTCATCTGCATCTACGTCGCCATCGGCCAGAAGCGCTCTACCGTGGCAAACCTCGTGCAGAGCCTCACCGAGGCCGGTGCCATGAGCTACACCATCGTGGTGTCGGCAACGGCATCCGAGCTGTCGCCCCTGCAGTATATCGCTCCCTACTCCGGCTGTGCCATGGGCGAATACTTCATGCACAAGGGCAAGCACGTCCTTATCATCTACGACGACCTGTCCAAGCACGCTGTCGCTTACCGCGCCCTGTCGCTGCTGATCCGCCGTCCTCCGGGACGTGAGGCTTACCCCGGCGACGTCTTCTATCTGCACTCCCGTCTGCTGGAACGCGCGGCCAAGCTCTCCGACGAGCTGGGCGGCGGCAGCCTGACGGCACTGCCCATCATCGAGACGCAGGCGGGCGATGTGTCCGCCTACATCCCCACGAACGTCATCTCCATCACCGACGGCCAGATCTTCCTTGAGACGGAGCTGTTCCACTCGGGCGTCATGCCGGCCGTCAACCCCGGCATCTCGGTCTCCCGTGTCGGCGGCAACGCCCAGATCAAGGCCATGAAGAAGGTCGCCGGTACTTTGAAGCTGATTTATTCTCAGTACCGTGAGCTGCAGTCCTTTGCACAGTTCGGCTCCGACCTGGACGCCGACACCAAGGCCCGTCTGGCACAGGGCGAGCGTATCGTTGAGGTGCTCAAGCAGAACCGCTCCGCTCCCGTTGCGGTCGAAAAGCAGGTGGCCATCCTCTACGCGACCATCCACGACTACCTCGTGAACATCAAGGTGCCTGCCGTGGCCGAGTACGAGAAGGGCCTGTATGAGTATCTGGACACCGACGCAGCCGGTGCCTCCGTGATGGAGACCATCCGCACCACCGGCAAGCTGGAAAAGGACGCCGAGGAAGCTCTGAAGGGTGTGCTGTCCGCTTACACCGAGAACTTTATCAAGGCACACTGACAGGAAGGAGGCGTAACGCATGGCAGGTTCCATGAAGGACATCAAGCTGCGCATCAAAAGCGTAGAGAGTACCATGCAGATCACCAAGGCTATGGAGCTGGTGGCTTCCTCCAAAATGCGCCGTGCCAAGGAGCGGGTGGAGCACAGCCGCCCCTACTTTGAGACGCTGTACGAATCGCTGACCAAGATAGCGGCGGCAGACCCCCGCGCCCGCAATCCCTATCTGCGCCGGGACGACATCAAGCGGACTCTGCTGGTAGTCATCGCGGGCGACCGCGGCCTGGCCGGCGGCTATAACGCCAATGTGTTCAAGCAGGCCGACGCCGCCGAAGGCCCCGTCACCGTGCTGCCCATCGGCAAGCGCTCCGCAGAGTATTTCGCCCACCACGGGGCCGGCCTCTTTACCCCCGAGGTGCTGATGGCGGCGGATGTGTCGGTGAGCGAGTGCTTCACCCTGTCCCACCAGATAACGGAAGGCTTCCTCAAGGGCGAGTACGACGCGGTGAAGCTCTGCTACACCCGCTTTGACTCCATGATGACCCAGACGGCCACCACCCTCGAGGTGCTGCCCCTGACCATCGAGCCCACCGAGGCCCAGAAGGCCGAGGCCCGTCAGAGCCAGATCCTGTACAAACCCAGTTGCGAGGAAGTGTTCGGCGCTATCATCCCCGAGTATGTGGCCGGTGTCCTCTACGGCGCCGTGTGCGAGAGCGTGGCCAGTGAGCTGGCCGCCCGCCGCACCGCCATGGATGCCGCCACCAAGAACGCCGGCGAGATGATAGAGCATCTGAATCTGTATTACAACCGCGCCCGTCAGGCCGCCATCACGCAGGAGATCACCGAGATCGTGGCTGGTGCGGAAAATTAAAAAATGAACCAACCTCTCAGTCTCGCTATCGCTCGACAGCTCCCCTGGTAGGGGAGCCTCTGGCGAAGAGATGAAGCTTTGCGGAATGCCAAGGCCTCCCCTCGGTAGGGGAAGTGGCATCGCGCAGCGATGACGGAGAGGTTTAAGAGAAGGAGTTGTAGCCTATGTCCGAAAAACACATCGGCAAGGTGATCCAAGTCATCGGCCCGGTGCTGGACATCCAGTTCAAGGATGGAGAGCTGCCGGACCTGCTCAACGCCATCGAGATCGACAACCACGGCCAAAAGCTGGTGGTCGAGGTGGCGCAGCTGACCGGTGACAACGTCGCCCGCTGCATCGCCATGAGCAGCACCGACGGCCTGGTGCGCGGCACCGAGGCCGTGGACACCGGCGAGTCCATCAAGGTCCCCGTCGGCGACCAGTGCCTGGGCCGCGTGTTCAACCTGCTGGGTGAGCCGGTGGACAATAAGCCCGCCCCCACCCCGGAGGCTTACTGGCCCATCCATCGCCCCGCTCCCAGCTATGAGGAGCAGCAGTCCACCACCGAAATTCTGGAGACCGGCATCAAGGTCGTTGACCTCATCTGCCCCTACGCCAAGGGCGGCAAGATCGGTCTGTTCGGCGGCGCCGGTGTCGGCAAGACCGTCCTGATCCAGGAGCTGATCTACAACATCGCCACCGAGCATAACGGCTACTCGGTGTTCACCGGTGTCGGCGAGCGCACCCGTGAGGGCAACGACCTTTACGGCGAAATGACCGAGAGCGGCGTCATCAACAAGACGGCGCTGGTCTACGGCCAGATGAACGAGCCCCCAGGAGCCCGTATGCGCGTGGCACTGTCCGGCCTGACCATGGCGGAGTATTTCCGCGACGTCAAGAATCAGGACGTGCTGCTCTTCATCGACAACATCTTCCGCTTCACTCAGGCAGGCTCTGAGGTGTCGGCTCTGCTGGGCCGTATGCCCTCCGCCGTCGGCTACCAGCCTACGCTGGCTACCGAGATGGGCGCTCTGCAGGAGCGCATCACCTCCACCCGCAAGGGCTCCATCACCTCGGTGCAGGCTGTCTACGTCCCCGCCGACGACCTGACCGACCCGGCCCCTGCAACGACGTTCACCCATCTGGACGCTACCACGGTTCTGAGCCGTGACATCGCCTCTCAGGGCATCTACCCCGCTGTGGACCCGCTGGACTCCACCAGCCGTATCCTCAGCCCGGAGGTCGTGGGTCAGGAGCATTATGAAATCGCCCGTGCCGTCCAGAAGGTGCTGCAGCGCTACAAGGAGCTGCAGGACATCATCGCCATCATGGGCATGGACGAGCTGAGCGAGGATGACAAGCGCACCGTCAGCCGCGCCCGTAAGGTGCAGCGCTTCCTGAGCCAGAGCTTCCACGTTGCAGAGCAGTTCACCGGTATGCCCGGCCAGTACGTCCCGCTGAAAGAGACGCTGCGCGGCTTCCGTATGATCCTGAACGGCGAGTGCGACGACCTGCCCGAGAGCGCCTTCCTGTTCGCAGGCACCATCGACGATGTGTTCGCTAAGGCGAAGAAGGGGTAAACCATGACGACCTTTCATCTGACGGTGGTCACACCGGACGGTTGCGCCTTTGAGGGGCAGGCCGAGCGTGTGGTCTGCCGCGCCATCGACGGTGACCTTGCCATTCTGGCCAAGCACGGCGACTACTGCACCGCGCTGGGCATGGGCGAGGCCCACATCGTTGATGCCGAGGGCAGCCGCCGCCGTGCCGCCTGCATGGGCGGGATGCTCACCGTGCTGGACGGTGAGGTGCGTCTGGTAGCCACCACATGGGAGTGGGCTGAGCAGATCGACCACACCCGCGCCGAGGCCGCAAAAAAGCGCGCCGAAGAGATTCTGGCCCGCAAAGACCTCGACCGCCGCGAGTACGAGATGGCACAGGCCCGCCTCAAGCGCGCGCTGGTGCGCACCTCCATCAAGGAGTAACAGCTGAAACAAAAACCGGAGTCCCCGCGGGGACTCCGGCTTTTGTTGTATCAGAAGCTTTTAGAGCATATTTGCCTTCTCGATGAGGCTGCGGATGTGGTGGGCCAGCATCTCGATGGCGGTGGTGTTCTCGCCGCCGTTGGGGACGATGATGTCAGCGTTGCGCTTGCTGGGCTCAACGAAAGCCTCATGCATGGGCTTGACGGTGGTGAGGTACTGGTTGATGACGCTGTCGAGGGAGCGGCCGCGCTCCTTGACGTCCCGCACCAGACGGCGCAGGATGCGCTCGTCAGCGTCGGTGTCCACGAAAATCTTGTAGTCGAACATGGCGCAGAGCTCCGGCTCCACGAAGGGGAGGATGCCTTCCACGATGAGGACGGGGGCCGGTTCGATGTGCTGCACCTCGTTGCTGCGGTTGTGGTCGGCGTAGTCGTACACCGGGCAGTCGATGGCGCGGCCTGCCTTCAGCTCCTGTAAGTGGTAGATGAGCAGGGCGTTGTCGAAGGCGTCCGGGTGGTCGTAGTTCAGCTTGCAGCGCTCTTCAAAGGGCAGCTCGTCGTGGCGCTTGTAGTAGCTGTCGTGGGAGATGAGGCGTACCTCGTCCTCCCCGAAAAGAGCCTTGAGCCGACAGGCCAGTGTGGTCTTGCCGCTGCCGGAACCGCCTGCGATGCCGATGATCAGATTATTCATGTTCCAAAAACCTCCGCGTGCCGATTGTTGTAGAAAAAATCCCCAGAGTAGGGTATAATATCCTTATCCTACATAATAACACACTTCGCTCTGTTTTGACAGAGCCGAATCTCTGCTGGGAGGCGTTTTGATGAAAAAAATCGTTCCTGCCCCGTACATCGACCAGACTGAGCGCTGGGTCAATGGCTGCGAGAGCATCAGCAGCGTCATGCTGCTCCAGGCCGTGGGCATCGACATCGACCCGGATACCTTCATCGCCCGCGACCTGCCCCACGCTCCTTACTGGGAGCAGGACGGAAAACTCTACGGCCCTGACCCGTGGCAGGTCTACCCCGGCGACCCCCACGACCACACCGGCTACGGCTGCTATTCGCCCTGTATCGTCAAGGCCCTGAACAGCGCTCTGGAACACGAGGGCGCAGCCGACAAGTTCGAAGTCGTGGACGAGAGCGGCAAGACGGCGGCAGAGCTTTGCTCTTATATCGATGCCGGGATGCCGGTGGTGTTCTGGGCGACGCTGGATTTCCAGCCCGTGCCGGAAAAGCGTGACCACTGGCTGCTGGCCGATGGCACTGACTTTGCATGGAAGTGCAACGAACACTGCCTGCTGCTGGTGGGCTACGATGACGAAAACTACTGGTTCAACGACCCGTGGCATGACCACGGCGTCTGCCCGCAGCCGAAACAGCTGGTGGAGGACTGCCATGCGGCCCAGGGGCTGTTTGCCGTCACCCTCCGCCCGAAAGGAGAAGTATGAAAAAAGAAGAACTTCAGCAGAACATGAAAGACAGGATGCAGCAGTTCGAGGACGGCGGCCTCCGGCTCCTGAAAAAGGGTCAGAAGGGCATCGTCCACGCGATTTTCAGCCGCTTCGGGCTGGTGCTGCTGCTCATGCTGTTGCAGGCCGGTGTGCTGTGGAGCGTGTTCCGGTGGTTCGGCGGACTGCTGCCTCATTACTTCGGCGGCAGCGTGGCCATGTCGGCCTTCATGGTGGTCTACATCCTCAACAGCGAGATGGACAACAGTGCTAAGATCACATGGATGGTCACCATCGCCATCCTGCCGGTCGTGGGTGTGCCGCTGTTTTTCTACGTCAAGAGCAACATCGGCCACAACGCCCTGAAAAAGCGGGTGACCCACCTCACTGAGGAGGCCCGGGGCTTACAGCCCCAGCCGCTGGCTGCGGCCCAGGAGCTGGCCGAAGCCGACCCCGGCGCGGCCTCGCTGGCGCGGTATCTCCACGGAAAGGGCGGCGGCTTCTCGGTCTACAGGAACACGGAAGTTACCTACTTCCCCGGCGGCGAGGCCAAGTTCGAAGAGCTGCTGCGCCAACTGGAAAAGGCCGAGAAGTACATCTTCCTCGAGTACTTCATCATCGACGAGGGCCTCATGTGGGGCAAGATCCTCGAAGTGCTGGCCCGCAAGGCCGCTGAGGGCGTGGACGTCCGGGTGATGTACGATGGCACCTGTGAGTTCACCACCCTGCCCCGGGATTACCCCAGCCGCCTCGAAAAGCTGGGCATCCAGTGCCGGGTGTTCTCGCCGGTGCAGCCCTTTGTCTCGACCCATTATAATTACCGCGACCACCGGAAAATTCTCGTCATTGATGGCAAGGTGGGTTTTACCGGCGGCGTGAACCTCGCCGACGAGTACATCAACCACATCGAGAAGTATGGCCGCTGGAAGGACGCCGCCGTCATGCTGGAAGGCGAGGCTGTCCGACCGCTGACCATCCTCTTCCTCGAGATGTGGAGCATCCTCCGGGAGCCGGAGTTTGAGAAGTTCCTCTCCGTGCCGCCCCACTCCGTCCCGGCGAAGGGGTTCGCGGCCCCTTACGGCGACTGCCCGCTGGACGGTGAGCGGGTGGGAGAGATGGTTTATATCGACCTGCTCAACCGCGCGAAGCGCTACATCCACATCATGACGCCCTACCTCATCCTCGACGGTGAGCTGGAAACGGCCCTCAAGTTCGCGGCAGAGCGGGGCGTGGACGTCCACCTCATCCTGCCCCATGTGCCGGATAAGAAGTTCGCCTATGCGCTGGCGAAGACGCACTACAAGTCTCTGCTGGACTCGGGCGTGAAGATCAGCGAGTGGCTGCCCGGCTTTGTCCACGCGAAGGTCTTTGTGGTGGACGACAGCGAGGCCGTGGTGGGAACCATAAACCTCGACTACCGCAGCCTCTACCACCACTTCGAGAATGCGGTCTGGATGAAGGATACCGCCTGCATCCCCGCCATCGAGAAGGATTTCCAGAAGACGCTGGAATTCTGCCGCGACGTCGAGCCCACCCGGGAGAGCATCTGGGAGGGCAAAGTGCTGCTCCATCTGGCAGGAATTTTACTGAAAGTTATTGCACCATTACTGTAAAACAAAGGGGAATGCCGCTCGGCATTCCCCTTTGTTTTACAAATAATCCTTATCCATCGAGAAGCCCCGGCCGCTGACCTCGGTGACATGGCTCACGATGAGGAAGCAGGTGGGGTCGATGCTGTGAGCCAGCTTTTCCAGCCGGGGCAGTTCCCGGTTGGACACGATGCTCAGAAGCACGGCGCTGGACTCGTGGGTGTAGCCGCCCTCGCCGTGGAGGATGGTCACGCCCCGGTCCAGCTGCTCGAGGATGGCGGCACAGATGGCGTCGGACTGGCTGCTGATGATCTTTACCTCGGTGCGGCTGGCACCCATCATCAGCATCTTATCCATGACGACGGTGTGGATGAGCACCATCACAATGCCGTACAGCACCTGCGGCATCGGGCTGAACACAGCCTGCATCAGCAGGACCATGATGTCGAAAGCCAGCATGGTGGCCGACACCGGCAGCTTGAACCATTTGTTGAGCACCAGCGGCGGGATGTCGAGGCCGCCGGTGGATGCACCGGAGCGGATGACGATGCCCAGCGAGACGCCGATGCCGAGGCCCGCAAAGACGGTGCAGAGGAAGATGTCCTCCGTCAGCACCCGGCCATTCGCCATCCCCTCGAACAGGGCGAGGAAGGCGGGGCTGAGAACACTGCTGGCCAGCGTATTGAGGGCGAAGGCACGGCCCAGGACCACCCAGCCCCAGACCAGCATGGCGAGGTTGATGAAGAACAGCAGCCCCGAGACGGGCAGGCCCGTCAATCGCCCGATGGCCAGTGCGATGCCGGTCGCGCCGCCGGTGATGAGGCCCGCCGGCTCGAGGAACAGGGCAACGGCCAGCGAGTAGAGCGCGTTGCCGAAGATGATGGAAGCCCAGTTCCAGATAAGCTGCTTCCAGTGCGGATTCTGATTCATAGCGTTTCCTCCCATATCCCTTCTATCATACCGGAAAACGGTAAAAAAATCCACGCCCGGCGGCCTGCCGGAGCGTGGATTTTTGTTCATTTGACAGATGAAAGTTTGATTTTTTACTCTTCGTCCAGCAGGCGCAGGCCGGCGGTGTCGGTGACGGGCAGCGAGAAGACGATGGAGCCGGCCTTTTTGTCGGCGTTGTCCATGATGGCTTTCATAATGGCGTTCTTCTCGGAAGTGCGGCTGACGATGAGCACCAGCTCTTTTTCGTTCACGAGGTCGATGCCCATGAACTTGGCTGCACCCTCCATGCCGGTGCCTTTGGCGTGGATGACGGTGCCGCCGCCGGCTCCTGCGGCCCGGGCCGCGTCCATGATAGAGCCGGTGTAGCCCTGATTGGCGATGACCAGCAGCAGGTCGTAACGGGTATCTTTCAAGGTGCTTTCCTCCTTCAGCTCAAGGGTCTGGTGTTCGGTGAGGAACAGCAGGGCGCGCTTGCCGCCGATGCTGCTTACCGGGACGATGAATGCAATGCCGGTACCCGGCACATCAATGCGCATCTGGCGGCGCAGGGCTTTCTGGATGCGGGGCCAGCTATCCGCTGTGATGATGGCAAAGAGCACAGCTTTTTCGGTCTTTTCCAGCCCGAGGGTGGAAAGCGTCTCCTGAACGGCGGTGCCGGCACCCACAGTGCGCAGACTGACATCGACGCCGAAGCTTTTATACAGCTTCAGAAAGGCGTCTGTCGTGGGGCGGTCGGTGATGGTGACCAGCCAGTAAAGCGTATTCACGGCAAAGCCTCCTTACAGTTCGATGATGGCGTCGTCCGGCAGTTCGGCCAGCAGGGCGGCAGTATCCAGCAGGGGCTGGGCGCTGCGGGCCTTGCGGGTCTTGAGCTGGGCCACAAGGCCCATGAGCTGGACGGTGATGAGGGGCGTCATGGCGACCATGGCCACCACGCCGAAGGCGTCGGTGACGATGTTGCCGCCTACGGCGATGCAGGCACCCTGCGCCAGCGGCAGCAGGAAGGTGGCCGTCATGGGGCCGGAGGCCACGCCGCCGGCGTCAAAGGCGATGGCGGTGTAGAGCTTCGGCACCACAAAGGAGATGCTGATGGCGAAGAGGTAGCCCGGGATGAGGAACCACAGAATCGAGATGCCGGTGAGGACGCGCACCATCGCAAGGCCCACCGAGAGGGCGACGCCGGCCGAGAGGGCCGCGCCCATCGTCCCGGCGGAGATGGCACCGTCGGTGACTTCTTCGACCTGTTTGTTGAGGACATAGACCGCAGGCTCGGCCCGGACGATGAAGTAGCCGATGAGCATCCCGATGGGGATGAGCAGCCACCGGCTGCTCTGGCCGCCCAGGATCTGACCGAGGTAGTTGCCGGCAGGCATGAAGCCGATGTTCGCCCCGGTGAGGAAGAGCACGAGGCCGATGTAAGTATAGACGAGTCCTACGCCGATGCGGCCCAGCGTCCGCCGGTCGATGTGGAGGGCGGCGAGCTGGAAGATGCCGAACATCACGACGATGGGCAGCAGGGAAGTGGCGATCTCGTGCAGATAGGTGGGCAGGCCCTCGCTGAACAGCTGCCACAGCTCCACCGAGTCGCCTACTTCGGGGATGATCGGCGGCACGTAGCTGCTCTCGCTGGCATTGAAGACGATGCCGAGGATGAGGACGGCGAGGATGGGACCTACGGAGCAGAGGGCTACGAGGCCGAAGCTGTCGTCCGCTGCATGGCGGTCGGAACGGATGGCCGATACACCGACGCCCAGCGCCATGATGAAGGGGACGGTCATGGGGCCGGTGGTGACGCCGCCGGAGTCGAAGGCCACGGCCAGAAACTCTTTCGGCACAAATGCAGCCAGAAGGAAGATGGCAGCGTAAAAGATGACCAGCAGCCGGGGCAGCGGGATGCCCAGCAGCATACGCAGGAAGGCCATGACGAGGAAGATGCCCACGCCCGCAGCCACCGAGAGGATGAGGGTCATGTTGGGGATGGAGGGTACCTGATTGGCAAGCACCTGTAAGTCAGGCTCTGAGATGGTGATAAGGAAGCCCAGCAGGAAACCCACGCCGATGATGAGAAAGAGGTTCTGGCTCCGGGTGAGCATGGAGCCGACCCGCTCGCCCATGGGGGTCATGCTCATCTCGGCACCCAGAGTGAAGAACATGATGCCGACGATGATCATGGCCGCGCCCAGCAGAAAGCAGAGCAGGATGCTCGGAGAAACAGGGGCGATGCTGAAACAGAGCACCAGCACGATGGCCGCGATGGGCAGGACGGCCTGCAGTGCCTCCAGCAGCTTTTCCCGAAGCTTGGGGATGGATGATTTGATAATGATGTCCACCAGCCTTTCCCGCCCAGAAGCAGTGCCGCCGGGCGTTGGAATTGAGAAATATTTCCTTATCAAGTATACAAAAACAGACAAAAGTCCGTCAACAAAAGACCGGCTAAGATTGGCAAAGAAACAGAAATGTTACAAAAAGAAAAGGCTGCCGCGCTTTTGCACAGCAGCCTTGAAGATCAGAATTTAGATGCCCTGCTTTGCCAGAACGTCAGAAGTCGGGGTGGAGAACACCGGAATATCGGCGTAGGGGTCGGGAGTGTTGTCGGCGGGCAGGGCCTTCATGTAGGCGTCCATGGACTCGGCCACCTTCTTGGCGATGGCCACGGCCTCCACGACGGTGCGCGCGCCCATGACGGCGTCGCCGCCGGCGAACACGCCCTCGCGGGTGGTGCTGCCGTCCTCGTTGACGGTGAGCAGGCCGCGCTGGTTGGTCTCGATGCCGGTGGTGGTCTTGACGAGAGAGTTCTCAGAACCCTGGCTCACTGAGACGATGACGCCGGTGTGGGGGTAGAAGGTCTCGCTGCCCTCTACCTGGGTGAACTTGCCGTCCTCGCCCTTCACGGTGTCGCGGCAGATGATGCCGTTCTCACGGATCTCCACCGGAGCCTTGCAGAAGCGGAAGCCCACGCCCTCGAGCTTGGCGTACCGCACTTCATGCTCGGAAGCGCTGATGCACTCTTCGTCGCGGCGGGCGTAGCAGGTGACGTGGCGTGCGCCGTTGCGGATGGCAGTGCGGGCGCAGTCCATGGCGGAGTTGCCCACGCCGATGACGGCGATGTCGTCGCCCAGCTGGAAGGCCTTGGAGTTGGCCAGATAGTCGATGCCGAAGGCCGCGTTGCCCAGCGTCTCGCCCTTGATGTGCATGGCGTTGGCCTTCCACAGACCGGCACCGATAAAGACGCTCTTGTAGCCGTCCCGGAAGAGGTCGTCGATGGTGATGGTCTTGCCGATGGCAGTATTGGGGCGGACGTGGATGCCCTTCAGCTCGAGGTGGCGGTACTGGAAGTCGTCCAGCACGCTGTCGGGCAGGCGGTAGTTGGGGATGCCGTACCGCATGACGCCGCCGATCTTGTCGCGGGCGTCGAAGATGGTGACATCGTAACCCCAGCGTGCCAGCAGGACGGCGACGGTCAGGCCCGCAGGGCCGGAGCCGACGACAGCGGCCTTCATGCCGTTCCTAGGGGCGGGGCCGGAAGTCATCTTGTTGGCGTAGGTGGTGGAGATGTAGTCCTCGATGATGGAGAAGTGGACGGGGTCGTGGCTGGGCATCCGGTTGCGGATGCAGTGGCCCTCGCACTGGTTCTCGTGGTTGCACACGAGGCTGCACACAGTGGTCAGGGGGTTGTTTTCAAACAGCATCCGGCCGGCGTCGTCGAGGTGATTGTCCTTGAGCAGGCGGATGACCTCGGGGATGTTGGTGTGGATGGGGCAGCCCTGCTGGCACATCGGCTTTTTGCAGCCGAGGCAGCGGTTGGCTTCGTCCAGAACGTGAAGTGCCATGGTTCCTCCTTGTACCTGTCGAACAGGCGACGTTGTATCCAAGTATCTTTACTATAATACACCGAAACTGCCTCGGCATACAAGTGCCGAAATGACAAAATTTGCAGAAAAATTTCTGTCATTACGTCAAAAAGATATTTTTTTGACGAAGTAGGCCGCCCATGGCCTCGGGTGAAACGCGGCAGAGCGTACCAAAATCGGCAGCGGCAAGCTGCGCCTCAGCCATCCGAGCGGAGGCACCGCCTGATCCCCGCAGACGGGCCAGCGAGTGGGAGACAGGGAGGGCGCAATTTTTTAATAAAGGAAGAGCATCCTTCTTCCCTCCCAGCAGGTGGAGATAGGGCGGAAGGGCGGGGAGACTGTCGGCGGTGCAGCCCAGCGCGGCGTCCATGGCGAGGCGGCGCATCCGCGCCCGGGGGTAGCGGACGGTGGTGAGAGCGTCCAGCAGTTCGTCGTAGGTGGTGCTGGTACGGACGGCGGCTTCCAGACGGTGCTCCAGTCCTTCGGAGACGCCGCGGATGTCTGCAAAGGGCGCTTTGCCCCGGCAGGCAGACCGGAGAAGGGCCAGCTCGCACCGCCCGGCGGCGGAAAAATCGGTGTACTGCCCGGCGGCGTAAGCCTCCTGATAAAGCGGGAAGACCGCCTCGGGAACGTAAGGCGCGACGGCGTCCGCTCCGCCCTCGGCCCAGAGCTTGCGAAGTGCGCTGGCGCTGGCGAACTGCCCATGGGCAGAGTGGAGCGCCTCACCGTGGTTCGCGCCTTGCCGGGGCAGGGGATAAGCCTCCATCCGAGGCGCAAGGCTGCGGATGGCCCGGCAGTATTCGACAGCGAGGTTGTTGTTGGGCTTGTCCAGCAGGGCGGCGACCCGCTCGTCAGATGCAAGCTTCGCCGCGGCGGCCTGCCGCGCGGCGGCAAAGCTCCGTGCGCCGCCCGCAAGCTGGGCTTTCAGGGCGGCGCGGTAGGAGTCGCTGTCAAGAAGCTCGGCGGCCTCCATCAGAAGGGCCGCGTCGGGCGTCTCGGCACCGAACACCAGACCGTCGCACCCAGCGGCGGCAAGCAGCGCCACGCCCGCCCGGGCGAACGCCTCTGCCCCCGCGCAGGCACAGGGAGCAGGCAGAGCAAACACAAGGTCAGCCCCGCAGGTGAGGGCGGACCGGGTGCGGACAGCTTCAGGCAGGAGGGGCAGCGCCCCTCGCTGCACCAGCGAACAGCTCATGGCGACGGCAACGCGCTCTGCACCCAGCGCTTTTGCCTGCGCCAGCTGCCATGCGTGGCCGTTGTGGAAGGGGTCGTATTCGGCGATGATACCGGCAAATTTCATGGCGTGACCTCAAAAGTTTGTGAAATATCTGTCATACTGCATGGAGAACTGGGGTAGAATGACAGGATTCTGGGCAGGATGTACAAAAAAGCCCGGGGACTTCGTGGCAGGCTTTGCCGCCATTGCGGCTTGAAAACCGGCCGACCCTATTATATAATAATTCTAGGAATCTGTAAAATTCTGCCCTCTCGGGGGTAGACAAAAACATATCTGGAGGAAACAAGAAGATGAAAATTCTGGTTATCAACTGTGGTTCTTCTTCCCTGAAATATCAGCTCATCGATATGGACGGTGAGAAGGTGCTGTGCAAGGGCCTGTGCGAGCGCATCGGCATGGAGAGCAGCATGATCACCCATGAAGCTAACGGCCACAAGGCTACCACTCCCGCTATCTTCCCCACCCACACCGAGGCTTTTGCTGAGGTCGTGAAGAAGATGACCACCGGCGAGGGCAAGTGCATCGACGATGTCAGCGAGATCAGCGCCATCGGCCACCGCGTCGTCCACGGCGGTGAGAAGTTCAAGGCCAGCTGCCTGATCACCGACGAGGTCATCAACACCATCCGCGAGCTGAGCCCCCTGGCTCCTCTGCACAACCCCGCAGGCATCCTCGGCATCGAGGCAGCCCGCAAGGTCTTCGGCAACGTCCCGATGGTCGCTGTCTTCGACACCGCTTTCCACAGCACCATGCCCCCGAAGGCTTATATGTACGCCATCCCCTATGAGTACTATGAGAAGTACGGCGTCCGCCGCTACGGCTTCCACGGCACCAGCCACAAGTACGTTGCTCACAAGGCTGCTGAGTACCTCGAGGAGCCCATTGAGCGCCTGAAGCTCATCACCTGCCATCTGGGCAACGGCTCCTCCATCGCCGCTGTCGATCAGGGCAAGGTCGTTGATACCTCCATGGGCATGACCCCGCTGGCCGGCCTGATGATGGGTACCCGCTGCGGCGACCTGGACCCCTCTGTGGTCAACTACCTGAAGTACACCCTGAACATCACCGGCCACGAGCTGGACGAGATCCTGAACAAGAAGTCCGGCCTGCTGGGCATCTCCGGTGTTTCCAGCGACAAGCGTGACGTCGAGGAGGCTGCTCTCCACGGCAACAAGCGCGCTCAGCTGGCTTCTGACATGCTGAACTACCAGATCAAGAAGATCGTCGGCAGCTACATCGCAGCTATGGGCGGCGTGGACGCCATCGTCTTCACCGGCGGCATCGGCGAGCACGACGAGATCGCCCGTGCAAAGGTCTGCCACCACATGGATTGGCTGGGCATCCGCATCGATACCGACAAGAACGAGCATCCCGTGGGCGATGTCTGCGACATCACCGCCTGGGGCGCCAAGGTCCGCACTCTGGTCATCGCTACCGACGAGGAGCTGATGATCGCCCGCGACACCAAGGAAGTCCTCGAGAAGTAATCTCTGCATTTAAGGCATCCAAGGCCGCACCGCTCCCCCAAAGGGCGGTGTGGCCTTTTTGCTGTTTTGCACGAGCAAAGACCGTCTTATTATGCCGAATGCACAAAAAAGCGGGTGAGGGGTTGTTTTTTGGTTGACAAATCAAAAAAAGAACGGTACAATAGGGGAGTCCTCAGCTAGAGGACGTTTACTCATTCAAGCCCCTGGTAAGCTTACGATCAGCGCTATGGTCCCTAAAAACCAAAGGTATGGTTACAATCCTTCCGTGGGCAAGAACTAAACAAAGAGGAGATACTACTATGTTCGAAGACAAGACTTTAGTTTGCAAGGACTGCGGCAAGGAGTTTGTTTGGACTGCTGGTGAGCAGGAGTTCTACGCATCTCGCGGCTTTGAGAACCAGCCCCAGCGCTGCAAGCCCTGCCGTGATGCCCGCAAGAACGGCGGCGCACGCAGCAACGGCGGTGAGCGCCAGATGTTCGACGCTGTCTGCGCAGCTTGCGGCAAGGCTTGCAAGGTTCCCTTCCAGCCCCGTGAGGACCGTCCGGTCTACTGCTCTGACTGCTTCGCTCGCATGAAGCAGAACTAAGCGCTGATTCTACAATCTGAAGCTTAACGGCCCCCGCACTGCTTGCAGTGCGGGGGCTTTTTTCAATTACTACTTGAAATATAGGATATGATTGGGGTATATTATAGCTGAGCGCCGCAAAGGCGCATCGTAAGAGACAGAAAGGACAACTACCATGTTTGATATTTTCAATATGCTCAAGAAGGACGAAGCCAAGGCTGTGAAGCAGGTCACCCGTGAGACCATCATCGGCGACATTCTGGATATGGACCAGAGCACCGCTCCCTACTTCATGGAGATCGGTATGCACTGCCTGGGCTGCCCCGCCTCCCGCGGCGAGAGCATCGAGGAAGCCTGCGAGGTCCACGGTGTGGATTGTGACGAGCTGCTGGAGAAGCTGAACGCTCATCTGGCCTCCAAGAAGTCCTGAGTGCTGCCGACACTGGATGCGCGTCTGAGCGCTGCCGCTGAGCTGGTGCGCCCCGGCGAGCCGGTGGCCGACATCGGCTGCGACCACGGCAAGCTGACGGCGGTGCTGGCCGCTTCGGGGAAGTACCCCAAAGTCATCGGGGCCGACCTGCGCCCCGGCCCGCTGGCAAAGGCAGAACAGACGCTGGAATATGCCGGATGCAAAGACCGCGCTGAGCTGAGGCTCGGCGACGGTCTTTCTGTGTTGTCTCCGGGCGAGGTGAGCACCATCGTGCTGGCGGGCGTCTCGGCCCAGACAACGTGGGAGATCATAGAGAAAGCCCCGTGGGTATCTGCGCCGGGCGGGCCTCGCCTTGTGATGGTGCCAGCCACCCGCCATAGCGATCTGCGCCGCTGGCTGTGGGAACATGGCTTTGCCTTCGTGGCCGACCGGCCGGTGCAGGCGGCGGGCCGCTGGTATGCGGTCATGGCCGCCGAGTACACCGGCGAGGTGAAAACGCCCACTTTCCAAGAGTGCCTGTTCGGCCTCACCGGCCAGTGGCCGGAGGGGGAAGGCTACGCCGCATGGCAGAAAGCCAAGCTGCCTCGCCTCCGCCTCGGTGTGCCGGACGGCACAGAGCTGGCGAAAGAGATGGATGAACTGATAAAAGGGGAGAGCAAAGCATGACGACGGTACAGCAGATATACGAAGAGATGCAGCGCATCGCGCCGCTGGCTCTGGCCGAAAGCTGGGACAATCCCGGCCTGCTGGTAGACTGCGGCGGCGAGGTGTCCCGTGTGCTGGTGACGCTGGACATCACCCCCGAGGTGGTGGAAGAGGCCGCCCGGAAGGGCTGCGGGCTCATCGTGTCCCACCACCCGGTCATCTTCTCGCCCCTCAAAAAGCTGAGTGGGCAGGACGTGGCTTTCCAGCTGGTGAAAAACGGCATCTCGGCGATTTGTATGCATACGAATCTCGATGCCGCCGAGGGCGGTGTCAACGAGGTGCTGGCCGGGTTCTTCGGGATGCGGGAGATGGAAGCGTTCGCCGAGGGCTGCGGCCGTGTGGGCAGCATCGAGCCCGTCACAGTCCCCGAGCTGGCAAAAAAGGCACAGAAAGAGCTTGCCGCCCGCTGCAACCAGCCGTCCGACGGCCCTGCGGTGCAGATCAAGTTCGCCGACACCGGCAAGGTGGTGCGGCGGCTGGCCGTCATCAGCGGCGCAGGCGGAAGCCTCTTCGAGGACGCCATCGCGCAGGGGGCAGACTGCCTGCTGACCGGCGAGGCCAACCACCACCATGCCATCGACGCAAAGCGTCTGGGGCTTTCGCTCATCGCAGCGGGCCACTACGCTACGGAGTTCCCGGTGACGGCGGCGGTGGCGGAGAAGCTGCGCACGGCCTTTCCGGAGCTGGAAATCCTTGTGAGCGAGGATGCCCGGGACCCCTATACTTATTTATAATATAAAGAAGCAGATCGGCAGGGCCGGACAGGTCTTGCCGATCTGCAAAAAACGAGGTAATACAAATGGCATTGGATGCCGCGACACTGGCGCTGACGGCGGCGGAATTGAAGACCACGCTGGCTGACGCCAAAATCGCAAAACTGTTTGAGCCGACCCGCGACGAGCTGGTCATCACCCTGCGCACCCGTACGGAGACTTACAGCCTGCTGCTGTCGGCCCGGAGCGGCTCAGCGCGAGTCTGCCTGACCGAGGAAAGCTTCGAAAACCCCGAGACGCCGCCCTCTTTCTGTATGCTGATGCGCAAGCATCTCACCGGCGGGCGTCTGCTGGACGTCCGGATGGAGCCGGGCGACCGAATCGTCTACTTTGAGTTCCAGTGTACCAACGAGATGGGCGACCTTGTGCGCAACATCCTCTGCGCCGAGCTGATGGGCCGTTACTCCAATCTGGTGCTGGTGCAGAACGGCAAGATCATCGATGCCCTCAAGCGGGTGGATTTCGAGGACAGCGATGTCCGTCAGCTCCTGCCCGGCCTGCCCTACACGACGCCCCCCAAGCCTGCCCGGCCTGATTTTCTGGCCGTCAGCTCGGCGTCCATCGTGGCAGCGGCCTGCGAGCGCGACCTGCCGGTGGCAGACGCCCTGAATAAAACGGTGGCCGGTGTCGGCCCGGTGGTCTGCCGCGAGGCCGCATGGCGCGCCTTTGACGGAGAACATCTGCTGGCCAACGAGCTGACGGAGGCCCAGAAGGTCCGGCTGATGGCGGCCATCGACGAGTTGAAAGAGATCTACGACGCGGGCGGCTGTCCGTGCAGCGTCACCGCTCCGGACGGCAAGCCGGTGGAGTACACCTTCTTCCGCCCCCAGCAGTATGGCGAGAAATATCTCATCAAGGAGTGGCTCTCCTTCAACACGATGCTGGAAGGCTATTACGCCGAGAAAGACCGCGCCGAGCGCCTGCGCACCAAGAGCAAGGAACTCCACAAAGCCGTCCACAATATGTACGAGCGTGCCGTCCGCAAGCAGGCGGCCCGTCAGGAAGAGCTTGCCGCCAGCGGCAAGAGCGATAAGCTCCGCCTCTACGGCGAACTGCTGTCGGCCAACCTCTACCTCGCCGAAAAGGGCATGAAGAGCATCACTGTGCCGAACTGGTACGATGAGGGCAAAGAGGTCACGATCCCGCTCGATTTGCGGTTCAGTCCCAGCCAGAACGCGCAGAACTTCTTCAAGAACTACAAGAAGAAGCAGACTGCAGCCCGGATGCTGGTGGACCTGCTGGCCGAGGGCGAGAAGGAGATCGCCTATCTGGAAACGGTGCTCTACGAGGTGGAGACGGCTTCCGGCGAGGCGGCGCTGAACGAGATTCGCGCCGAGCTCAAGAGCCAGGGCTATCTGAAATACTACAAACAGCGCGACAAGCGCCAGAAGCCCGCCGATTTCCTCCGCTTCACGTCCAGCGACGGCTTCGAGATCCTGGTAGGCCGCAACAACGCCCAGAACGACAAACTCACCCTCCACACCGCCCGGGGCAAGGATCTGTGGTTCCATGTTCAGAAGGCCCCCGGCAGCCACGTCGTGGTCATGAGCCGGGGCGAGGACATCCCCGACACCACGAAGCAGGAGGCTGCAGAGCTGGCTGTCGTGTATTCCAGCACCTTCAAGGCCGGTGCTGCCGCCAAGGTGGCTGTAGACACCACCGAGGTGAAGAACATCTGGAAAGCCAACGGCGCAAAGCCCGGCATGGTGCTCTACGAGGTGTACACCACCGTGTACGTCACCCCGAGAGAAAAGCTTCTGGATGAGCTGAAAGCAAACGCGAAAAAATGACCCGATTTGAGCCGCTGTGCATCTGCATGGCGGCTTTTTTCAAAAAGGCTAAAACACGTTGCACTTCCCGCTCGTCTTTTGTCGCCGCCGGACGGAGAGATTTTTAGTATAAAACGACCTGAGAACGGGCATTCTATCCCCTGAGCGGGGTTTTCCACAGAAAAAACTGCCACCCGATTGTGCATTCTGCACAGAAAATCTCCCGGGAGATGAAACGGAGCAAATAAAAAAAGAAAATCTGCGTTTTTTCGAAAAAACACTTGCCAAATGCACGAAGATGTGATAGAATATCTCTCGGCTGCAAAGGGCTTGTGCGATACAAGTCGTGCAGGCCAGCGATATGCGTAGATGCGGGAGGTTGTCATCCGGCGATAGCTGAGATGGGTTATTTCCGCGGAGTATGTCCGATCTTAGAACCGGGCGAAAGAATTACTGACAGCGATGGAATACGTTCCCTCGGCAGGGCAACCTGCGAAACGGGCGGAACCAATGTTCGGATTTGATTTGCTAATATATTTCCGGGAGAACTGCCGAGCGGTTCACCGGTTTTTCTAGTGCCAAATCGAGGAACACCCGGAACTGTGTAGAGCAATTTATCGGCTCGCCTAGGGCAAAACAATTTTTCAGGAGGCGTAAGCAATGGCAGTCAAAGAGAAAATCAGAATCCGTCTGCAGAGCTATGATGCTCAGCTGATCGATGCCGCAGCAGAGAAGATCGTGGAGACCGCAAAGCACACTGGTGCCCGCGTGTCCGGCCCCATCCCCCTGCCCACCGATCGTGAGATCGTCACCGTTCTGCGCGCTACCCACAAGTACAAGGATAGCCGCGAGCAGTTCGAGAGCCGCACTCATAAGCGTCTGATCGACATTCTGAAGCCGTCCAACAAGACGGTCGAGGCTCTGATGAGCCTCCAGCTCCCCGCTGGCGTGGACATCGAGATCAAGCTGTAAAAGACACTCGATCAAATTCGATGCCCTCGTTTCCCGAGGGGTCATGTTGGCAGTGACGTGCGCTGCCAACCAATAACCTTTACAGGAGGAAAAGAAAATGGTTAAAGGCATTATCGGCAAGAAAGTCGGTATGACTCAGCTGTTCGATGAGAGCGGCAAGGTCATTCCCGTGACCGTCATCGAGGCTGGTCCCTGCACCGTCGTGCAGAAGAAGACCGTCGAGAGCGATGGCTACCAGGCTGTTCAGCTGGGCTTCGGCGAGGTTTCCGCCAAGAAGGTCAACAAGGCAGCTGCAGGCCACTTCAAGAAGGCAAATGTTGCCCCCAAGAAGACCCTGCGCGAGTTCCGTCTGGAAGATGTCTCCGCAATGAACGTTGGCGACGTGCTGAAGGCTGATGTCTTCGCAGCTGGCGACAAGGTGGACGTTGTGGGCGTTTCCAAGGGCAAGGGCTACCAGGGCGTTATCAAGCGCTACGGTCAGCACCGTCTGCGTGAGAGCCACGGCACCGGTCCTGTTGCTCGTCATGCAGGTTCCAACGGTTCCACTTCTACCCCTGCTCGCGTGTTCCCCGGCAAGCGCCTGCCCGGCCACATGGGCTTTGTGCGCGTCACCGTGCAGAACCTGACTGTTGTCAAGGTTGACACCGAGAACAATCTGATCGCTGTCAAGGGTGCGGTCCCCGGTTCCAAGGGCACCATCGTCACTCTGGCCAACAGCGTGAAGGCGTAAGGAGGAAAGCTACAATGGCAAAGTTTAACGTAGTCGATATGAACGGTCAGCATGTTAGCGAGATCGAGCTTTCCGACGCCGTGTTCGGTATCACCCCGAACGAGAAGGCTGTCCACATTGCTGTGGTGAACTTCCTGGCCAACCAGCGTCAGGGCACCCAGAACACCAAGATCCGCATGGAAGTTTCCGGCGGCGGCAAGAAGCCCTGGCGCCAGAAGGGCACCGGCCACGCTCGTCAGGGTTCCATCCGTGCACCGCAGTGGACTCACGGCGGCGTCGCTCTGGGCCCCAAGCCCCGCAGCTACAACTACCACATCAACAACAAGGTCAAGCGCCTGGCTCTGCTGAGCGTCCTGTCCGACAAGGCTGCCAATGGCAACATGGTCGTTGTTGATAAGTTCGCCTGCGACGAGTACAAGACCAAGACTGTTGTCTCCATGCTGAACGCCGTCGGCGCTGGCAAGAAGAACCTGCTGGTCAATGAGACTGTCGATGCAAAGTTCGTCAAGAGCGCTGGCAACATCGCTGGCGTCAAGACCACCTTCGCAGGCAGCGTGAACACCTACGATGTGCTGAACGCCGACAAGCTGATCATCAGCGTCGACGCAGCGAAGAAGCTCGAGGAGGTGCTTGGCTAATGAAAACCGCACATGATATTATCCTGAAGCCGGTCATTACCGAGAACTCCATGGCCGGTATCGCTGACAAGAAGTACACCTTCAAGGTCGCTACCGATGCTACCAAGGTCGAGATCGCTCAGGCTGTCGAGGTCCTGTTCCCCGGCGTCAAGGTCTCCAAGGTCAACACCATCTCTGTCCGCGGTCGTTTCCGCCGTCAGGGTATGCATGCTGGTTACACCGCCGCTTCCAAGAAGGCGATCGTGACCCTGACCAAGGACTCCAAGGAGATCGAGTTCTTCAACAGCATGGTCTGATAGAACCCACCGAGGGTTCCTCTATGGGGATATGACCCCGATAATAATTCATAAGATAAACAAAGGAGAATAGCACAATGGCTATCAAAAAGTATGGCCCCACTACTCCGGGCCGCCGCGGCATGACCGTCACGGATTACAGCGTCCTGTCCAAGGTCGCTCCCGAGCGCAGCCTGCTGGAGCCCATGAAGAAGCACAGCGGCCGCAATAACACCGGTCGTATCACCGTCCGTCATCAGGGCGGCGGCAACCGCACCAAGTATCGTGTCATCGACTTCAAGCGTCAGAAGACCGATATGCCCGCTACCGTCAAGACTCTGGAGTACGATCCGAACCGCAGCGCATTCATCGCTCTGGTCGAGTACACTGACGGTGTCAAGAACTACATCATCGCTCCCGACGGCCTGAAGGTCGGCGATGTTGTCATCAGCGGCAAGGGCGCCGACATCAAGCCCGGCAACTGCCTGCCCTTCGAGAACATCCCCGTCGGTACCATCATCCACAACATCGAGCTGTATCCCGGCCGCGGCGCTCAGCTGGTTCGTTCCGCTGGCAACATGGCTCAGCTGATGGCTAAGGAGAATGGCTACGCTCTGGTTCGTCTGCCCTCTGGTGAGATGCGCAATGTGCCTGTCAACTGCACCGCAGTTGTCGGCCAGGTCTCTAACATCGACCACGAGAACGTCAACCTCGGCAAGGCTGGCCGTAAGCGCCACATGGGCGTCCGTCCCGGCAGCCGTGGTACCGTCATGAACCCCTGCGACCACCCCCACGGCGGTGGCGAGGGCCGCGCACCTGTTGGCCACTCCGGTCCTATGACTCCCTGGGGCAAGCCTGCTCTGGGTCTCAAGACTCGCAAGCATCATAAGCGCTCCGATAAGCTCATCGTGAAGCGTGCTAAGTAAGAGAGGAGTTTAAGACAATGGGTAGAAGCATTAAAAAAGGTCCTTTCGTCCAGGCTGCTCTTCTGAAGCACGTTGAAGCTATGAACGCTTCCGGCAAGAAGCAGGTCATCAAGACCTGGAGCCGCGCCTCCACGATCTTCCCCGAATTCGTTGGTCACACCTTTGCCGTCCACGACGGCCGCAAGCATGTGCCTGTGTACGTGACCGAGGACATGGTTGGCCACAAGCTGGGTGAGTTCGTTCCCACCCGTACCTTTAAGGGCCACACCGGTAATTCGAAGTAAGAGAAGGAGGAACACAACATGGAAGCTCGGGCAATTCTTCGTTATGCCCGCATTAGTCCTCGTAAGGTGTCCATCGTTATGGATCTGATCCGTAACAAGCCCCTGGACGAAGCGCTGGCAATCCTGCAGTACACCCCGAAGGCCGCTTGTGAGCCCCTTCTGAAGCTGGTGAAGTCTGCAGCCGCAAATGCGGAAAACAACTTCAATATGGACAAGAACAACCTCTACGTCGCCGAGTGCTACGTCTGCCCCGGCCCGACGCTGAAGCGCATGATGCCTCGTGCACAGGGCCGCGGTTACCGCATCCTGAAGCGCACCAGCCACATGACCGTTGTTCTGAAAGAGAAAGAGTAAGGAGGGAAAACAATGGGCCAGAAAGTAAATCCGCACGGCATTCGTGTCGGCGTTATTAAAGACTGGGACAGCCGCTGGTTTGCCTCCAAGAAGGATTTCAGCGATAACCTCGTCGAGGATCACAAGATCCGCACTGAGCTGAAGGCTCAGCTGAAGGACGCTGGCGTCCCCAAGATCGAGATCGAGCGCACTGTGGATCCTTCCACTTCCGCTCCCCGCGTTACCGTCAACATCTACTGCGCTAAGCCCGGTATGGTGATCGGTAAGGGCGGCGAAGAGCGCGTTGCTCTGCAGAACAAGCTGACCAAGGAGTATGGCAAGACTATTATCGTCAACGTCATCGAGGTCAAGAGCGCTGCTACCAACGCTCAGCTGGTTGCCGAGGACATCGCTCGTCAGCTGGAGAACCGCGTTACCTTCCGCCGCGCTATGAAGCAGTGCATGCGTAACGCTATGAGCCCCCGCGATCGCGCAACTGTCCCTGCAAAGGGCATCAAGGCAATGTGCTCCGGCCGTCTGGGCGGCGCTGACATCGCCCGCGTCGAGAGCTACCACGAGGGCACCATCCCCCTGCAGACTCTGCGTGCCGACATCGACTACGGCTTCGCTGAGGCTGCCACCACCTACGGCCGCATCGGCGTCAAGGTCTGGGTCTACAAGGGCGAGGTCCTCAAGAGCGCTAAGAACGCTCAGAAGAAGGAAGGAGGCAACAAGTAATGTTACTGCCTAAGCGTGTTAAGTACCGCCGCGTCCAGCGCGGCCGCATGACCGGTAAGGCTACCCGCGGCAACGTGGTGTGCCAGGGCCAGTACGGCCTTGTTGCTCTGGAGCCGGCATGGATCTCCTCCACTCAGATCGAGGCTGCCCGTGTTGCCATGACTCGTTACATCAAGCGTGGCGGCAAGGTGTGGATCAAGATCTTCCCCGATAAGCCCGTTACTGAGAAGCCCGCTGAGACCCGCATGGGTTCCGGTAAAGGCTCTCCCGAGTACTGGGTCGCTGTTGTCAAGCCCGGCCGCGTTCTGTTCGAGCTGGCAGATGTCGATGAGGCAACTGCTCGTGAGGCTCTGCGCCTGGCTATGCACAAGCTGCCCATCAAGTGCAAATTTGTTGTCCGTGAGGACTCCGTGAAGGAGGATGGCACCAATGAAGGCTAATGAACTCCGCGAAATGCAGACCGCAGAGCTGACCAGCAAGCTGGCAGACCTGAAGGCCGAGCTGTTTAACCTGCGCTTCCAGCATGCCATCAACCAGCTGGAGAACCCCGGCCGCATCGAAGCAGTCAAGAAGGACATCGCTCGCGTGATGACCGTTCTGGCTGAGAAGCAGTAAGGAGGTTAAACGATGGAAGAACGTAATCTGAGAAAGACCCGCGTCGGCGTCGTCGTGTCCGACAAGATGGATAAGACCATCGTGGTTGCCGTTAAGGATAGCGTGCAGCACCCCCTGTACAAGAAGATCCTGAAGCGTACCGCCAAGTTCAAGGCTCGTGACGAGCAGAACGAGTGCGGCATCGGTGACCGTGTTGAGATCATGGAGTGCCGCCCCCTGTCCAAGGATGTGCGCTGGCGCCTGGTCCGTATCGTTGAGAAGGCAAAGTAAGTTTCTTTGCCCGCTGCTTTGAACAGTTTGAAAGGAGATATCTGAAATGGTTCAGATGCAAACTTATCTCAAAGTTGCCGACAACACCGGTGCCAAGGAGCTGATGTGCTTCCGCGTGCTGGGCGGCACCCGCAAGAGATACGCAAACATTGGTGACGTCGTGGTCTGCTCTGTCAAGAAGGCAGCCCCCGGCGGCTCCGTTAAGAAGGGCGACGTCGTCAAGGCTGTCATCGTGCGCAGCAAGCATGGCGTCCGCCGCGACGACGGCTCCTACATCCGTTTCGATGAGAACGCCGCCGTTATCGTCATGGCCGACAAGAGCCCCAAGGGTACTCGTATCTTTGGACCCGTTGCTCGCGAGCTGCGCGATGCCGGCTACACCAAGATCCTGAGCCTGGCTCCGGAATCGCTGTAAGGAGGTTTTAAAAATGAATAATCTTCATGTTAAAACCGGCGACAACGTAATGATCATCAGCGGCAAGGACAAGGGCCACACTGGTAAGGTCCTGCAGGTCAGCCCCTCTGAGAACAAGGTCATCGTTGAGGGCCAGAACATGGTTACCAAGCACGTCAAGCCCCGCCGTCAGGGCGAGCAGGGCGGTATCGTCAAGGCTGAGGGTGCTATGTACGCATCCAAGGTCATGCCCATCTGCCCCAAGTGCGGCAAGGCCGTGCGCGTGGGCCACGTCGAGAAGGACGGTAAGATGGTCCGCGTCTGTAAGAAGTGCGGCGCTGAGCTGTAAGAAAGGAGTAAGGAACAATGGCTCGTTTGAAAGAACAGTATGTCAATGAAATTGCTCCTGCTCTGAACAAGAAGTTCGGTTACAAGAGCGTTATGCAGATCCCCAAGCTGGACAAGGTCGTCATCAATGTTGCCTGCGGCGAAGCTAAGGACAACGAGAAGATCCTGGAAGCTGTCATGAAGGATCTGGGCCAGATCACTGGCCAGAAGGCAGTCGTCTGCCGTGCCAAGAAGAGCGTCGCTAACTTCAAGCTGCGCCAGGGCACTCCCATCGGCTGCAAGGTCACCCTGCGTGGTGAGCGTATGTACGAGTTCGTCGATCGTTTCTTCAACATCGCACTGCCCCGTGTCCGCGACTTCCGCGGCATCAACGGCAACGGTTTTGACGGTCGCGGCAACTTTGCATGCGGCATCAAGGAGCAGATCATCTTCCCCGAGATCGACTTCGAGAAGGTCGATGCAGTCCGCGGCATGGATGTCTGCTTCGTTACCACCGCTAAGACCGACGAAGAGGGCAAGGAGCTGCTGAAGGCTCTGGGCGCTCCGTTCGCTGAGAATAACTAAGGAGGAGATTACAATGGCTAAACTGTCTATGAAGCTCAAGCAGTCTCGTCCTGCTAAGTTCTCTACCCGTGCATACACCCGCTGCCGCATCTGCGGTCGCCCCCACTCCGTGCTGCGCAAGTACGGCGTGTGCCGTGTGTGCTTCCGTGAGCTGGCCTACAAGGGCGAGATCCCGGGCGTCAAGAAGGCTTCCTGGTAATTAACCAGAGGGCTGGATAACAAGTCGGATTCCGCCCCGGGGCAACGATGTTTCGGGGCGGTATCATTATAAAACAAATGAGAGCTAATCTAAGGAGGTTAGTGGCAAATGCAGATTACTGATCCTATCGCGGACCTGCTGACTCGCATCCGCAACGCTAGCACTGCCAAACACCCTTCTGTGGAGATCCCCGCTTCCAACATGAAGAAGGCTATCTGCCAGATCCTGGTTGACGAGGGCTACATCAAGGGCATGCAGGTGAAGAACGACACCGTTCAGGGTACCATCGTTGTCACCCTGAAGTACCAGGCTAACGGCGAGCCCGTTATCGCTGGTCTGCGCCGCGTGTCCAAGCCGGGCCTGCGCATCTACACCAACTGCGAGGATATGCCGAAGGTCATGAAGGGCCTGGGCACCGCAATCATTTCCACCTCTAAGGGCATCATGACCGATAAGGCTGCTCGTGCTGCGCACGTTGGCGGCGAGGTCCTGGCCTTTGTGTGGTAAGAAAGGGGTAAAAGACAATGTCGAGAATTGGAAGAAAACCCATCGTCATTCCTGCCGGCGTTACTGTCACTGTCGATGAGGCAGCACACAGCGTCACCGTCAAGGGCCCCAAGGGCAGCCTGAATTCCAACTATCATCCCCTCATGACCGTCAAGGTCGAGGGCAATGAGGTTTTGGTTACCCGCCCCAATGACGAACCCGAGGCCCGCAGCCTGCACGGCCTGACCCGCAGCAACATCGCCAACATGGTGAACGGTGTTGTCAACGGCTACGAGAAGAAGCTGGAGATCGTGGGCGTCGGCCTGCGCTGCCAGAAGCAGGGCTCCAACCTGGTCATGAACCTGGGCTTCTCTCATCAGGTGAACATCCCTGATACTGAGGATTGCACCATCGTGTGGCAGGATCCCAACCACTTCACTGTTACCGGTATCGATAAGCAGAAGGTCGGCCAGTACGCTGCTGAGATCCGCGCCAAGAAGCCGCCGGAGCCTTACAAGGGCAAGGGCATTCGCTACGAGGGCGAGGTCGTCAAGCACAAAGAAGGCAAGGCCGGCAAGGGCAAGAAATAAGGTAAGGAGTGAAAGACAATGGTTAAGCAGATCGACAAGAACGAAGCTCGTCTTCGTCGTCATCGCCGCGTTCGCAACAAGATCAGCGGCACCGCAGCACGTCCTCGCCTGGATGTTTTCCGCTCCGCCAAGCACATCTACGCTCAGATCATCGACGATGAGCAGGGCGTTACTCTGGTGTCGGCGTCCACTATGGACAAGGACTTCAATGGTTTCGGCGGCAACGTCGAGGCCGCAGCTGAGATCGGCAAGAAGATCGCAGCAAAGGCTCTGGAAAAGGGCATCACCGAGGTCGTTTTCGACCGTGGCGGTTACGTTTATCATGGCCGTGTTAAGGCCCTGGCTGATGGCGCCCGTGAGGGCGGCCTGAAGCTGTAATGAGAGGAGGAAACACATTATGGCTATGAGAAACCGTGAAGACGACGGCATGATCACCAAGGTTGTCTCCATCAACCGCGTTTCCAAGACTGTCAAGGGCGGCCGCATCATGAAGTTTGCCGCTCTGGTTGTCGTGGGCGACGGCAAGGGCACCATCGGTTACGGCATCGGCAAGTCCGGCGAAGTGCCTGAGGCAATTCGCAAGGGCGAGGCTGCTGCTAAGAAGAATATGCACAAGGTTGCCATGAAGGGCACCACTATCCCCCACGAGATCGTCGGTAAGTACGGCGCAGGCGCAGTCCTGCTGAAGCCGGCTGCCGCCGGTACCGGCATGATCGCTGGCGGCCCCGTGCGTGCCGTCATCGAGGCTGCCGGCATCAAGGACATTCGTGCGAAGTCTATGCGTTCCAACAACCCCATCAATGTTGTGTCTGCTACCTTCGCAGGTCTGTGCGGCCTGGTCAGCGCAGAGTCTGTTGCTGAGAAGCGCGGCAAGACCGTGAAAGAAATTCTGGGTTAAGGAGGTAACAAACCATGGCAGATAAGATGCTCAAGATCGAGCTGAAGAAGAGCCTGATCGGCCGCGGCGCCAAGCAGATCGCTACCGCTGAGGCTCTGGGCCTGAAGAAGCCGGGCGACGTTACCGTTCAGCCTGACAATGCCGCTACGCAGGGCAAGATCGCTAAGATCGGCTTCCTGCTCAGCGTCACCGAAGCCTAATCAGGGGGGATACGCATAATGAAACTTCATGAACTGCACGCGATTCCCGGCGCAAACAAGGCTGTGACCCGCAAGGGCCGCGGCATTGGCTCCGGCAATGGCAAGACTGCCGGTTTCGGCAGCAAGGGCCAGAAGGCCCGTTCCGGCGTGAAGCACGCTGGTTTCGAGGGCGGCCAGATGCCTCTGGCACGCCGCCTGCCGAAGTTCGGCTTTAACAACATCTTTGCTACCCAGTACGCCATCGTCAACGTGGCCGATCTGGAGGCAGCTTTCGAGGCCGGCGAAGTCGTCGACACCGAGGCTCTGAAGGCAAAGGGTCTGGTCAAGAAGACCCTGGACGGCGTTAAGGTCCTGGGCAACGGCGAGCTGACCAAGGCTCTGACCGTTAAGGCCGCAGCCTATTCCGCTTCTGCCAAAGAGAAAATCGAAAAGGCAGGCGGAAAGGCTGAGGTGATGTAAGGTGTTCCAGACATTCCGTAACGCATGGAAGATCCCCGAGCTTAAAAATCGTCTCCTGTTCACGCTGGCGATCCTCGTGGTGTATCGTTTGGGCTGTGCTATCCCGGTGCCTTTCGTGACCAGTTCTGCGCTGACGCAGATGTTCTCGAACGGCAACATGCTCGCATATCTTGATATGATGAGCGGCGGCGCACTGTCCCGGTGCACGCTCTTCGCGTTAGGTGTGACACCCTATATCAACGCATCCATCATCGTGCAGCTGCTCACTGTGGCCATCCCCTCGCTGGAAAACATTGCGAAGGAACCGGACGGCCAGCAGAAGCTGCAGCAGATCACCCGGTATGCCGGCGGCATCATTGCTCTGATCATGAGCCTCGGCTACTACTTTGTGGTCCGTAACATGGGCGCACTGAAGTACACTTCCGGCGCGGCTGGTATCTTTACCGCCGTGGTCATCATTGCGACCTTCACCGCAGGTGCTCAGCTGATCACCTGGTGCGGCGAGCAGATCGATGACAAGGGCATCGGCAACGGCCTGTCCCTTCTGATCTTCTCTTCGATCGTTTCCAACTGGTCTTCTCTCTACACCACGGTGGCTGGTCTGCTGACCCGCGCCGCTGCTGGCGAGAGCCAGTTCTACATCTTCCTGCCCCTGCTGCTCGTTCTGGCACTGGTCGTGATCGTGTTCATCGTCATTATGACGAACGCTGAGCGCCGCATCACCATCCAGTATGCCAAGCGCGTGGTGGGCCGCAAGCAGATGGGCGGGCAGAACAGCTACCTGCCGCTGAAGCTGAACATGACCGGCGTCATGCCCATCATCTTCGCTTCCGCTCTGGTCTCGATCCCGGGCACGATCGGCAGCTTCATGCAGGTCGACCAGGCTGCGCATCCGTTCTGGTACGCATTCTTCCGTACCTTCAACTATACGTCGCCGCTTTACGTCGTCATCTACCTGCTGCTGATCCTGGCCTTCAACTACTTCTATGTGGCCATCCAGTACAACCCTGTTGAGATCGCCAACAATCTGCGCCGCAACAACGGCTCGATCCCCGGCTTCCGTCCCGGCAAGCCGACCAGCGATTTCATCACCCGCACGCTGAACAAGATCACCCTCATCGGCGCGATCTTCCTCGCTGTGGTGGCTGTGCTGCCTATCGTTCTGGGCAACCTGACCGGTATGAGCATCCAGCTGGGCGGTACCAGTCTGCTGATCGTGGTCGGTGTGGCACTCGATACCACCCGCAGCCTCGACAGCTTCATGACGATGCGCAGCCACAAAGGCTTCCTCGGCTGATCTGTAAAGAATAAGCACTGATGTAAGAAAGCACTGGAAAGGAGAGCATGCTCGGACTTTTCAGTGCTTTTTTGCTTTGGTGAGCCGTTAGCGATTTCAAACCGCAGCGGACTCAATGAAAAAACCATCCTTTATATAAGGAGAGGAGAATTCCTATGAATCTGATTCTGTTGGGCGCCCCCGGCGCAGGCAAAGGTACGCAGGCTGAGATCATCTGCGCAAAGCTGAACATCCCCGCCATCAGCACCGGCAACATCCTCCGCGCTGCTGTCAAGGACGGCACCGAGATGGGCCTGAAGGCAAAGAGCTTCATGGACGCCGGCGCACTGGTCCCCGATGAGGTCATCATTGGCATCCTGAAGGACCGCCTGTCCGAGGCTGACTGTGCAAACGGCTTCATTCTGGACGGTGTGCCCCGCACCATCGCACAGGCAGAGGCCATCGAGAAGATGGGCATCCGCATCGACAAGGTGCTGGAGCTGTCTGTCGCTGACGATGTCATCGTCAACCGCATGGGCGGCCGCCGCGTCTGTGAAAAGTGCGGCGCAAGTTACCACATCGTCAACAAGAAGAGCAAGGTCGAGGGCGTGTGCGACTGCTGCGGCGGCAAGCTCGTCATCCGTAAGGACGACCAGCCCGCTACCGTGCTCGACCGTCTGAAGGCATATCATGAGCAGACTGAGCCGCTGGTAGACTTCTACCGTCAGCGCGGCAAGCTGGCTGTCATCCCCTTCAACGATTCCATTGAGGCGACCACGGCAGAGATCATGAAGGCTTTGGAGGCATAAAAGTGATTCAGATCAAGAATGCGAAAGAGCTGGACGGTATGCGCAAGGCGAATGCCCTGAGCGCAGCTGCCCTGAAATATGGCGGTGAACATATCGAGGCAGGTATGACCACCTGGGAGCTGGATAAGCTGATCTACGACTTCATCGTGAAGCACGGCGGCATCCCCAACTTCAAGGGTCTGTACGGTTTTCCCGGAACGGCCTGCATCAGTTTGAACGATACCATCATCCATGGTATCCCTTCGCATGACATCGTCATCCGCCCGGGTGACATCGTGAGCATTGATACCGGCGCAAAGGTCGATGGCTTCAACGGCGACAACGCCTGCACCTATGCAGTGGGCAAGATCGACCTGGAGGCTCAGCGCCTTCTGGACGTCACCAAGGCCGCTCTCTACAAGGGCATCGAGCAGGCTGTGGCCGGCAACCGCATCGGCGACATTGGCTATGCCGTCCAGAGCTACTGCGAGGACGCCGGCTTCTCCGTCGTCCGCGAGTTCGTGGGCCACGGCACCGGCAGGGAGCTGCACGAAGACCCCGAAGTGCCGAACTACGGCCATCAGGGCCGCGGCCCCCGTCTCGTCCCCGGCATGACCATCGCCATCGAGCCCATGATCTGCCAGTACGACTGCAAGATCACTCAGGCCAAGGACGGCTGGACGGTCAAGACCAAGGACGGCGGTCTGGCTGCTCACTTCGAGCATTCCATAGCCATCCTCAAGGACCGCACCGAGATCATGACCCGGAGCTGGGACGACCCCAACTTTGACCCCGATACCTTCAGCTTCAAGTAAGGCTTGAAACCGAGACCTCCCTTTCCGGGGAGGTCTTTTTGGTTTTGCAAGACGTTATTTATGCAATTCTGACAAGTTTTGGTGAAAAAGATTCATCTCCACGGTGGAAATGGCAATGCAGAGGGCGTGAAAAGACCATTTTGAAAAAGCAAGAAATTTTTATCGGAAATACGGAAAAAACCACTTGCAAAATAGACACAAAAGGTGTATAATCTATAAATGGCCGTGACAGCCAGATGCTTTCTCGGTGGACAGGGATTTTCTGCCCACTTTGCGGATTTTGTGCCGCAGGAGAAGAAGTATGTGGCTTTCATCGCCGCCTGTCCGTCCCAACACGACAAACTGAGCAGATCCAATGAGGAGGCAATTAGCTTGTCTAAAGAAGACGTCATCGAAATTGAAGGCATCGTGCGTGAAGCCATGCCCAACGCCATCTTTAAGGTGGAAATGTTGAGCGAGGACAAGAACACCGGGAAGCTCACTCCCAGTGGTCACATCCTCTTAGCGCACATCTCCGGCAAGCTGCGGACCAATTTCATCCGTATCCTGCCCGGGGACAAGGTAACCGTGGAAATGTCGCCCTACGACTTGTCGAAGGGCCGCATCACCTGGCGCTCCAAATAAGCACCAGGGTATCAACCAAAAGGAGGTTCAACATCATGAAGGTCAAGCCTTCCGTGAAACCCATCTGCGAAAAGTGCAAGGTCATCCGCCGCAAAGGCCGCGTGATGGTCATCTGCCAGAACCCCAAGCATAAGCAGCGCCAGGGCTAATTCGGGCGCCTGGGGGTCAAGTGCGTAGAGTCCCGGCGCAGACCCCGACACTGACATGGGATGATTTTTGGAGGAAAACTACTATGGCACGTATTGCCGGCGTTGACCTGCCCCGCGAGAAGCGCGTTCAGGTGGGTCTCACCTACGTTTACGGTATCGGTCAGACCACTGCCAACAAGATCCTGGCAGCTACTGGTATCAACCCCGATACCCGCGTCAAGGACCTGACTCTGGAAGAAGAGGCTAAGATCCGTGACTACATCGATCAGGCTAACATCATCGTCGAGGGCGACCTGCGTCGTAATGTCGCTCTGGACATCAAGCGCCTGGTTGAGATCCAGTCCTTCCGTGGCACCCGCCATCGTAAGAACCTGCCCTGCCGTGGCCAGCGTACCAAGACCAATGCACGTACCTGCAAGGGTCCCAAGCGCACGGTCGCTAACAAGAAGAAGTAAGGAGGTTCTGAGAAATGGCAAGTGCAAATAACGCCAAGAAGGGCGCAAACGTCCGCATGAAGCGGAAAGAGCGTAAGAACATTGCAGCCGGTCAGGCTCACATCCAGTCTACGTTCAACAATACTGTCGTCACCATCACCGACCTGCAGGGTAATGCAGTGTCTTGGTGCTCCTCTGGCTCCCTGAACTTCCGCGGCAGCCGCAAGAGCACTCCGTTTGCAGCTCAGTCTGCAGCAGAGACCGCTGCCAAGGTCGCTATCGAGCATGGCATGAAGACCGTTGAGGTCTACGTCAAGGGCCCCGGCGCTGGCCGTGAGTCCGCTATTCGTGCGCTTCAGGCCACCGGTCTGGAAGTCACCCTCATCAAGGACGTGACTCCCATCCCCCACAACGGCTGCCGTCCCCCGAAGCGCCGTCGTGTCTGATCGAAGGAGGAAACTGAATTATGGCAAAGAATACGCAGCCTATCGCAAAGCGTTGCAAGGCCCTGGGCATTTCTCCTGCGGTCATGGGCTATGCAAAGAAGAATACTACCCGCAACTCCAATGGCAACATGCGCAAGAAGCAGTCTGAGTACGCTACTCAGCTGAAGGAGAAGCAGAAGGTCAAGTTCATCTACGGCGTTCTGGAGAAGCAGTTCCACAACGCTTACCTGAAGGCTGAGGCTATGCCCGGCAAGACCGGTGAGAACCTGCTTCAGCTCATGGAGCGCCGTCTGGACAACGTCGTGTTCCGTCTGGGCTTTGCTCAGACCCGCCGCGACGCTCGTCAGCTGGTCTCTCACGCTCACTTCACCGTCAACGGCAAGAAGGTCAACATCCCCTCTTACCTCATCAAGGCCGGTGATGTCATCGAGGTTCGTGAGTCCAGCCGCAGCTCTGCTAAGTTCGCTAAGCTGACTGGCCCCGAGGCCCCCGTCGTGGCTCTGCCCTCCTGGCTGGACCGCGAGGCTGGCACCCTGAAGGGCGTCGTCAACAAGCTCCCCGAGCGCAGCGACATCGACTACGAAGTTGCAGAGCACCTCATCGTCGAGCTGTACTCCAAGTAATCCATTAAGAAGGCCTGGCCTTCCGTGTGGATGGCCGGTTTTCGCATTCTTTTCTTTGAAAGAATTTAATAATGGGCCGATGGCAACATCGGTTTGACAAGGAGGGCATAGATATGATGGAGATTGAACGTCCCAAAATCGAAACGGCAAGCCTGTCTCCCGACGGCCGCTACGGCAAGTTCGTGGCAGAGCCTCTGGAGCGTGGCTTTGGCATCACACTGGGCAACAGCCTGCGTCGTGTGCTTCTTTCCTCTCTGCCCGGTGTCGCCGTGACCAGCGTCAAGATCGACGGCGTGGTTCACGAGTTCTCCACCATTGAGGGCGTCAAGGAAGACGTTACCGAGATTGTCCTGAACCTGAAGGGTATCGCTGCAAAGCTGTACACCGACGGTCCGAAGACAGTGCGTGTTGAGGCAGTTGGCCCCTGTGAGGTCACCGCCGACAACATCAAGCAGGGCGATGATATTGAGATCCTGAACCCTGAGTGGCACATCGCAACCCTGGGCGAGGGCGGCAAGCTCGTCATGGAGCTGACCTTCGATAAGGGTCGCGGCTATGTGCCCGCTGAGCGCAACAAGCAGGCCATCATCGAGAAGAATGACATCAACACTCTTCCCGTTGATAGCATTTACACCCCCGTGCTCAAGGTGAATTATAATGTCGAGAGCACCCGTGTTGGCCAGGCCATCGACTACGACAAGCTGACCATCGAGGTTTGGACGGATGGCACGATCAATGCACAGGAGGCCGTTTCTCTGGCTGCCCGTGTGCTGACCGAGCACCTGAACCTGTTCGTCAACCTGTCCGACGAGGCCGCTGGCGCTGAGATCATGGTGGAGAAGACCAACGACGATAAGGAGAAGGCTCTGGAGATGACCATCGAAGAGCTGGATCTGAGCGTCCGTTCCTTCAACTGCCTCAAGCGCGCCGGCATCAACACGGTGGAGGATCTGGTCAGCAAGAGCGAGGACGAAATGATGAAGGTTCGTAACCTCGGCCGCAAGAGCCTCGAGGAAGTCATGGCTAAGCTGGACTCTCTCGGCTTCAAGCTGAACACAGACGATGAGTAATATTAAAGTTAAGGAGTGAAACGGGATGCCCGGTACCAGAAAGCTCGGTAGAACCAGCGACAGCCGCAACGCTATGATGCGCGCTATGGTTACCTACCTGTTAGAGAATGGCAAGATTGAGACCACTGTCACTCGCGCCAAGGACGTTCGTTCCATGGCCGAGAAGATGATCACCCTGGGTAAGGCCAGCGACCTGCACACCAAGCGTCAGGTCTACGCCTACATCACCAAGGAAGATGTTGCAAAGAAGCTGTTTGATGAGATCAGCCCCAAGTACGCTGACCGCAACGGCGGCTACACCCGCATCATCAAGATCGGCGCTCGCCGCGGCGACGCTGCTGAGATGGCAGTTCTGGAGCTCGTCTGATCGACTCTGACTGAATAAATCAGTATCAAAAAGCCCTTTCCCGTCTGGGAGAGGGCTTTTTCTGTTTTCGCCGCTTGGCAGAGCCCTCCTTGCGTGATATACTGATACTGTTATGGTATGCAGATTTCCACGAGCAGGAGGGAACATGTTGAAAATCAAAGGATGGCTGCGGGCGGCTGCGCTATGCGTGGCGTTCTGCCTGCTGCTGACCGGGTGCAGCATCCCCATGCCGGAAGAGACGGTGCAGGTGGAGGAACTGCTGCGTGCGCCCCGCCTTGCGGGCGATTACGGCGCATTGCAGACCGCCCTGAACGACTGGCTGGGGGAGAGCGCCCAGCTGAAATATCCGCTGCAGGGCGACCTGCTGTCGCCCTTTGTGTTGCAGGATTTCGACGGCGACGGCGAACAGGACGCAGCGGTGTTCTACACCACGGCCCTCACCTCCAATGTATGCGTTGCTTTCTTACGCAAGAACAGCGGGGGTGCCTGGCAGGTGAGCCAGACCGTAGAGGGCCTGGCCGATTCGGTGGACAATGTCCGGCTGGCTCAGCTTCAGGCGGGCGGCACGGCCCAGCTCGTCGTGGGCTATGCGGCTTCGCAGGATGACCACTATCTGGCCGTTTACTCCTATGAGAACGGTGAGGTGTCGGCTATCCTTGAGCAGGCCTATGAGCAGTACCTCGTGGAGGACATCACCGGCGGCGGCAGCGAAGACCTTATCCTGATGTCCACGCTGGAAGATAGCGGCGTCCAAATCGAGCTGCTGACCGTCGATAAGGACGGAAGGTTTCAGCAGGTGGCCGTTATGGCACTGTCGGGCGATAAGTTCTCGGGCTGCGCCTCGGTGGCGGCGGGCCTCGGCGCGGACGGAAAGCACTATCTGGTGCTGGACGGCTGGACGGGCATCTCGGGCAATAATCTGGCCTCGGTGCTGCTGCGGTTCGACGATGAGAGCCAGCAGATGGTGCCGGCCTCTCAAATCACCAGCGAGGAGCTGTACAATGCCTCGCTGCGCAATGTCCCAAGCCTCGTGAGCCGCGATTTGGACGGCGACGGCACCGTGGAGATACCGACCCAGCCCGACGAAGCGGGTCTGCTGAACATGAGCCAGAGCCGACGGATGGATTTTATCGTCTGGATGGACTACACGGCGTCAGCGCCGGAAAAGAGTTTCGGCCTGCTGGATGAGGAGACCGGCTGCTATATCGCCCTGCCCATCGAGTGGGAGGGCAACCTGATGCTGACGGACAGCACGGACGAGGAAGACGCCGTGGAGCTGCGGACGATAGACGAGAACAAGCTGGTGCTTACCCTGCGGCTGGCTTCGTCCAGCGAGAACGCTGTGGGATGGACCCGCCTTGGTGTGGTGGCGTCCCGCCAGATGCAGGCAAAGCTCGGCCCAGATGTGACCATAGAGGACCCGGATTACCGGCTTTCCCGGTCGCTGTACCGGCTGAATTAGCCCTCTCAGGCGCTTCGCGCCAAGGTCGGGTTGCGGCTCCCAGCATCTGCTTCGCTCTCGCTCGCATCCTGCTGGCCGCTGCCCCAACAGTTCCTCCCTGTTTCCGCCACTGGCGGCGGTCGTCGCCGTTGCTCCCAAGGGGAGAGTCATTGGCAGGCAGGGTAAGTCTGAGTGGACTGAATAAAAATGATTTTTCGTAACATGCCGGGCCTTGCGCATAAGGCAAACCGGATAGAAACGGAGGAACGATAAATGGTCAAGGTTCTGGTAGTGGAAGATGAGGCCAGCATTCGTGAGATGATAGCGCTGAACCTGCGTCTGGCCGGGATGGAGGCTGTGGAGGCGGACAGCGCCGAAGCGGCCCTGCCTCTTCTGGAGCAGCGCCCGGGCTGTGACGCGGCCATCCTGGACGTGATGCTGCCGGGCATGAATGGCTTCTCGCTCTGCGAGACCATCCGCCGCACCGACCAGAAGATCGGCATCATCATCCTGAGTGCCAAGGGACAGGAGCAGGATAAAATTCGCGGCCTGTCCATCGGTGCCGACGACTATATGACCAAGCCCTTCAGCGTCAGTGAGCTGCTGGCCCGTGTGGAGGCGCTCTGCCGCCGCGTGGGCCGTTCGGCCAGCGCCGAGGCAGGGGAGCAGGCTCCGGCCTCACTGGTGAGCGGCAGCTTCGTGCTGGACGAGAACCGCCGCGTCCTGCTCAAGGCGGGCAAGCCCATCGAGCTGACTCAGGTGGAGTTCCAGATCATGGAGCTGTTCTTCCGCAACCCCGGTGTGGCGCTGGTGCGCGAGCGCATCCTCAAAGGTGTCTGGGGTGAAAACTACTTCGGCGACGTCAAGATCGTGGACGTGAACATCCGCCGTCTGCGGATGAAGGTGGAGGATGAGCCCAGCCATCCGGCACATATCCTCACCGTGTGGGGATATGGTTATCGGTGGGAGGAGTAACATGCGAAGCGGGATCACCCGGCGATGGCTGCGGGGCAGTCTGCTCATTACGGTACTGCTGGTGCTGCTGGTGGAGGTCATGTTCCTCTACAGCGCCACCCGCAGCTACTACAACGGCGTCCAGCAGACCATGTACCGCCGCTTTTCGTCCATCACCGGCCAGCTCAAAATGTACACCGGCGAAACGAGCCAGAAGACCGCCGCCAGCCGCAGCGTGGCTCTGCGTCGGATGGTGGAGCAGTTCTCCGATAAGGACAAATACGAATTTATGCTGCTGGACAGCTACGGCGGTGTCATCGCCTCGTCCAGCGGCACCGATGCCGAGGGCATCGTCACCCGCACCGACTTTGAGCAGGCGCAGGACGCCGTGGACGGGCAGGGCATCGCCATCTACCGCACCCAGAGCGGAGAGATGGTCATGGCGGCCTGCTGTCTCGTACCCTATGCAGCCGAAGATGTGGCTGCCATGCGTCTCGTCACCAGTCTGACACTGGTGGAAGAACAGCTCAAACGCACCGTGGTGGTGGCCCTCATCATGGGTGCGGCGGTGCTGGCCTTTACCATCATGTCGGGCCTGTACTTCGTGCGGAGCATCGTGGTGCCGCTGGGACAGGTGGAGCGCACCGCCGCCGGCATCGCCCGGGGTGAGCTGGACGTTCGTCTGCCCGTCACCGGCGACGAGCGGGATGAGGTGGACCGCCTGCGCGGCACCATCAACCGAATGGCCGAGGGCCTCGAAGAGACGGAAAAGATGAAAAACGAGTTCATCAGCTCCGTTTCCCACGAGCTGCGCACCCCGCTCACCTCCATCCGGGGCTGGGTGGAGACGCTGCGCACGCTGGACGACCCCTCCGACGAGAACTACCGCAAGGGCCTCGAGATCATCAACAACGAGACGGCCCGCCTCTACAACATGGTGGAGGAGCTGCTGGATTTCAGCCGCCTGCAGAATGGCCGTCTCAAGATGACCTGCCGCCCCCTCGACCTTGTGGCCGAGCTGACCGATGCGGTGCTTTTCTGCGAGGCCCGCATCCAGCGGGAGGGGCTTGTGCTGGTGTACAATGAGCCGGAGGAGATGATCCCGGTCTACGCCGATCCCGACCGTCTGCGGCAGGTGTTCATCAACATCCTGGACAACGCCATCAAGTATTCCGCCCCCGGCGGGCGCATCACAGTCAAGCTCTGGGCGGGCGAGTACAAGGCCTTTATCGAATTTATCGACCAGGGCCGCGGCATCCCGCCCGAAGACCTCGAGAACGTCAAGACCAAATTCTACAAGGGCAGCAACTCGGTGCGCGGCAGCGGCATCGGTCTGGCGCTGGTAGACTCCATCATGACCGCCCTCGACGGCACGATGGACATCAAGAGCACTCTGGGCCGGGGTACGGTGGTGACACTGGGCCTGCCGCTCTATAAAAAATAAGAAGCCGTTTTCTAAGCATTGCACACCGCCTGAGCGGTCTTTTTGCCAGCATACCGTGTTGCTTTCCCTTGCAATCCGTCAGGATTGCTGCGGAAAATCGCCTTGTCTGCTGACAAAAATCCTCGCCATTCGGCGCACCCTGCTTACGAAAACAACTTCCAAGATTTTGTCATATTTATATGATAGAATAAAGGTCAAAAACTGACAGGAGAAATCCATTTTATGAATCACGAACCCAAGAAGGAATGCTTCAAGACCAGTGTGGGCGGTCAGGCCCTGATGGAAGGCATCATGATGCGCGGCCCGGAGCACATCTGCTGCGCTGTGCGCAAGCCCGACGGCACCATCGAAACGAAGATAGAAGACACCCCGAAACACGGCATCTGGGCCAAGATCCCTCTCGTGCGGGGAGCCATCTCGATGATAGAGAGCCTCATCACCGGCTACCGCTACATGATGTACTCTGCGCAGGTGAGCATGGGCGACGAGTACGACGCCGAAGAGGAAGAGTCTGCCTTTGAAAAATGGGTGGGCGACCATCTGGGCAAGAAGGCCGAGGACATCCTGATGGCCGGTGCGGCCCTCGTGGGTGGCCTGTTCGCTATCCTGCTGTTCACCGTTCTGCCGACGGTGCTGGTGGGCGGTCTCGGCAAGGTGGTCATCATGACCCGCTGGCCGAGAGTCATCCTCGAGGCGGTGCTGAAAGTGGCCATTTTCCTCAGCTACATGGTGGCCATCTCCAAAATGAAGGAGATCCACCGCGTTTTCGAGTATCACGGCGCAGAGCACAAGACCATCGCCTGCTACGAGGCCGGCGACGAGCTGACCGTGGAGAATGTCCGCAAGTACACCCGTTTCCACCCCCGCTGCGGCACCAGCTTCCTCATTCTGGTGGTCATCGTCAGTGTTTTCCTCTACAGCGTGCTGCCCTGGAGCAGCACCAGCCTCCGCGTCCTGTTCAAGCTGCTGCTCCTGCCCGTCGTGATGGGCATCAGCTACGAGCTGCTCAAGTGGTGCGGCCGCTCGGACAACATCGCCACCCGCATCATCCGCCAGCCCGGCCTCTGGGTGCAGCGGCTGACTGTCTTTGAACCCGACGACAGCATGATTGAGGTGGCCATCGCCGCCGTGACGCCGGTGCTGCCCGAAGACCCGGAGGACGGCAAATGGTGAGCGAAGCGATGCTGCCCCGTGCAGCGGTCAAAGAGGTGGAAGCGCGGCTGACGGCGGCGGGCTGTCCGGACGCAGATTTCGACGCCCGGGAGCTGTTCCGGCTGGCGACAGGCCGGGACGTCCGCCTTTCTGACCGTCCATTGGACGCCGCCGAAGCGGCAAAGCTCGAAGAACTTACCGTTCGCCGTGCGGCCCGGGAGCCGCTGCAATACCTCTGCGGCAGCTGGCCTTTCCTCGACTTTGAACTGGCCGTGGGGCCGGGCGTGCTCTGTCCCCGTGCTGATACCGAGGTGGTGGCTGAGACGGCTGCCGAGATGCTGGCGAGCGTGGAAGCGCCCCGGGTGCTGGACCTCTGCGCCGGTACCGGCTGTCTGGGCCTTGGCCTCAAGCGGCTCTGCCCGGCGGCGCAGGTCGTCTGCGTGGAAAAGAGCCCGGAAGCCTACGTCTATCTCGAGAAAAATACCCGTCTGGCCCTGAAAGGCCGGGGCGGCAGCACCGAAAACGTGCTGGATGCCTCACCTTTTGAAGAGCCGGCCTTCGACTGGGGCATGAAGCCTACCCGCGCCGCAGAGCCGGTGGAGGGTGACCTCTTCACCTACTGGGAGAGCTTGCCGGAGGGTCAGCTCGACCTCATCGTCTCGAACCCGCCCTACCTGACAGCGCAGGAGATGAGCGAATTGCAGCCCGAAGTGGCCAAAGAGCCGGCCATGGCACTGGAAGCCGGGGAAGACGGTCTCGTATTTTATAAGGCCATCGCGGAACACTACCAGAAAGCTCTGCGCCCCGGCGGTGCGCTGGCGCTGGAGATCGGCTGGCAGCAGCGGGAGGCTGTGACAGCCCTGCTGGAAGCAAACGGCTGGGCAGACATTGCCTGCCGGAAGGACTTCGGCGGCAATGACCGCTGTGTGACGGCCCGGAGACCCAAATAAGCGTGAGAAAAAGTGAAAATATCTACAACTATCTGTTGTAATATTTGAAATCTGTGATATACTATAGAGGAAAGAATCTGTATAGTACCGCCTGCACCCCGCAGGCCATGTGATAAAGGAGCAGCACGCTATGGCAAAGAATCAGAACAACAACGTCGCCCCCGCCACCCAGAAGACGGAGCCGGGCGCAAAGAAGGATGCGCTGGCAACTGCGCTGGCCCAAATCGAAAAGCAGTTCGGCAAGGGCGCCATCATGAAGCTGGGCGATAACACCGCCATGCAGGTGGACGCCATCTCTACCGGCAGCCTCGGCCTCGACCTGGCGCTGGGCGTGGGCGGTGTGCCGCGCGGCCGTATCATCGAGGTATTCGGACCGGAATCCAGCGGTAAGACCACGCTGGCCCTCCACATCCTCGCCGAGGCCCAGAAAAAGGGCGGCGAGGTGGCCTTCATCGACGTCGAGCACGCCCTCGACCCGGCCTATGCCTCCGCACTGGGCGTGAACATCGACGAGCTGCTGGTCAGCCAGCCGGATACCGGCGAGCAGGCCATGGAGATCTGCGAGGCGCTGGTGCGCTCCGGTGCCATCGACGCCATCGTCGTGGACTCCGTCGCTGCTATGGTGCCTCGTGCCGAAATCGAGGGCGAGATGGGTGACAGCCACGTCGGCCTGCAGGCCCGTCTGATGAGTCAGGCTATGCGCAAGCTGACCAGCGTCATCGGCAAGACCAACACGGTCTGTGTCTTCATCAACCAGCTGCGCGAGAAGGTGGGCATCGTCTACGGCAACCCCGAAGTTACCACCGGCGGCCGCGCCCTGAAGTATTATTCTTCTGTCCGCATCGACATCCGCCGCGTCGAGGGCCTGAAGGACTCTTCCGGCCAGTTCATCGGCAACCACACCCGCGCCAAGATCGTCAAGAACAAGGTGGCTCCTCCGTTCCGTGAGGCTGAATTTGACATCATGTTCGGTGAGGGCATCTCCAAGATGAGCGAGCTCATCGACGTGGGTGTCAAGCTGGGCATCGTCCAGAAGAGTGGCGCATGGTTCAACTACGGCGACATCCGTCTGGGTCAGGGCCGTGACAACGCCAAGCAGTTCCTCAAGGACAACCCCGAGATCGCCAACGACATCGAGGGCCAGATCCGCGCCAACGCGGACAAGCTCTACGCCACCCGCCGCCCGGCGGGCAAAGCTGCTGCCGCTGCGGCAGAGAAGGAAGAGGGCGGCGAGACCGCTTCTGCTTCCAAGGAGCCTGTCGTCAAGGCCCCGGCCCGCAGCAGCGAGAGCGAGCTGGACATCATGGTGGAGGACTAAATGTCCTTTTCGAGAAGAGGCCGTCCGCTGGCTGAAGAAGAAAAGTCCACCGACGCCGCCAAGGCCCGCGCCCGGGCCATGGAGCTTCTGGCCGGGCAGGAGCTTTCCTCCGGGCAGCTCTATGAGCGCTTGGGGCGGAAGTTTACCCAGCCCACCGCCGCCGCTGTGGTGGCGGAGATGGTGGAGCGGCAGTATGTGGACGACGAGCGCTACGCCCGGACCCGGGCGCACGGCCTGCTGGCCGCCCGCAAGAGCCGCCGCGCTGCCGCGCAGGATCTGCGGCAGAAGGGGCTGGACGCGCAGCAGATCTCTGCTGCGCTGGAAGAGGCCTACGCCCCGGACGAAGCGGGCGGAGACCCGGAGCTGGAAGCCGCCGCCGCCCTCGTGGAAGGGCGGTACCGCGGCAAGCTGGCCGCAGGGCGGAAAGACCTTGTGGTGGCTGCGCTGGCCCGGCGGGGGTTTGCATATCCGGTTATTAAAGAAGCGATTCGGCGAGTGGAAGAGGACGGTTAGCTCTCTTTTGCATGCCAAAAGAGAACCAGAAAAGCGCCGCTTCGCGGCAGATTTTAGGCTTCTGCCTATGGCGAAAGTCATTCAAAATTATATCGTTAAATTGACCCTCAAGAGAGAAAGAGAGTATTACCCCATATGAAAATTGCGTGTATTTCCCTTGGCTGCCCGAAGAATCAGGTCGATTTGGACGTGATGGTCCACATCCTGCTGTCGGCGGGCCACGAGACGGTGGCTGACCTCGCAGATGCGGACGTCATCCTCGTCAACACCTGCGGATTCATCGAGAGCGCCAAGACCGAGGCCATCGAGAACATCCTTGAGGCCTGCTCCTACAAGCAGGCGAACCCCAACCTGAAGGTGGTCGTCACCGGCTGTCTGGCCGAGCGCTATCGCAGCCAGATCGAAGAAGAGATCCCCGAGGTGGACGCCGTGGTTGGCTGTGCCTCCAACAAGGCCATCGACTCCATCGTGGCCCGTCTGTTCAACGGTGAAGAACATCTGGAAAGCTACGGCCTCAAGAAGGACTTTCCTCTGGGCGGCAAGCGCGTCATCGGTACGCCTGCCCACTATGCGTACTTAAAAATCGCCGAGGGCTGCAACAACCGCTGCCACTACTGCGCGATCCCCGGCATCCGCGGCCCGCTGCGCAGCCGCGAGATGGCCGACTGTGTGGCCGAGGCCCGCTGGCTGGCCGGTGAGGGCGTCAAGGAGCTTATCATCGTGGCCCAGGACCCTACCGCCTACGGTGAGGACTGGGGCAAGCCGGGCAGCATCTGTGAGCTGCTGGACAAGCTGAACAAGATCCCCGGCCTCGAGTGGATCCGCATCATGTACGCTTACCCGGAGCGCATCACCGACGACTTCATCGCCGCCATGAAGCGGAACGAGAAGGTCCTGCCTTATCTCGATCTGCCCATCCAGCACTGCAACGACACGATCCTGAAAAACATGAACCGCCGCTCCAACCGCGCCGAGCTGCTGGACGTCATCGGCAAGCTGCGCCGTGAGATCCCGAACATCACCCTCCGCACTACCCTCATTGCGGGCTTCCCGGGTGAGACGGAAGAGCAGTTCGAGGACCTGTGCAACTTCGTGAAGGAAGTGCAGTTCGACCGTCTGGGCTGCTTTGCCTACTCCGCCGAGGAGAACACCGTTGCCGCCAAGATGGACGGCCAGATCGATCAGGAAGTCAAGGACAAGCGCGCTGAGCTGGTGATGCAGATCCAGACCGGCATCATGGCCCAGAAGCAGGCCGCAAAGGTGGGCCAGACTGTCCGCGTCCTCTGCGACGGTGTGGACGACGAGAGCGGCCTCTACCTCTGCCGCACCGCTGCCGATGCCCCCGAAGTGGACGGCAACGTCTGCGTGTCCAGCGAAGAGCCGCTCTACCCCGGCGAGTTCTATGATGTGCTGGTGGACGACAGCGACCTTTACGATTTGTATGGTACTGTTGTAAAATAACAGATTGGAGGTTAATTTTGTATGAATCTGCCCAATAAACTCACCCTGACCCGCATCCTGCTGGTGCCGGTGTTCATGATTTTCGTCTCGCTCGGCCAGTATATCACGCCGAGCTACAACCCGCGGTACTACCTCATCGCCGGCCTCATCTTCGCCGTGGCCAGCTTCACCGACTTCCTCGACGGCCATCTGGCCCGCAAGTGGAACATGGTCACCGACTTCGGCAAGTTTGCCGACCCGCTGGCCGACAAGCTGCTGACGACGGTAGCCTTCATCTACATGATGCGGGACGGCGTGTGCAGTCCTGTGGTGCTCTGCATCATTCTGGCCCGCGAGTTCGCCGTCTCCGGCCTCCGCATGGTGGCCGCCGGTGCAAAGGACGGCAAGGTCATCGCCGCCAACATGTGGGGCAAGGTGAAGACCGTACTCCAGATGCTGACCATCATCTTCTACTACTTCACGGTCTCCCTGACCGGCAATGTGCTGGGCCAGCAGTGTGCAGACATCGCCTCTGTGCTGTGCTGGGTCGTGGCCGCGGTCACCGCCATCTCCGGCATCAAGTACCTGTGGGATAACCGCAGCTTCATCAATACGGCAAAATAAGCGCCCGTCCGGGTGTAAAAAAGAAACGAGCGGAAAAAAACGCTCGTTTCTTTGATATTCCAACAAAAAATTACAGATAGGAGAGTGAAACGGTGCTGAAAAACATCCTGACTGTCCTGCGGAAGCTGGCCTCGGCGGCAATGAACTTCCTTATCGTGTACTTCGAGACCATCGCCGTCCCCATGAGCTGGGCCATGGGCGGGACCATCATGTTCACGATGTACACCGAGCTGTCCAACATCTTCAACGGCGCGGTCTGTCTGCTGGTGGGTCTGTGGCAGCTGGGCTGCATCTTCACCGGGCGGGAGCTGCCCCTCTGGCTCAAGCGGCTCAAGTTCATCTCCACCAGCTGCCTCGCCATGACCTTTTTAACGGTGGTCATCATCCTCGCCCCCATGTACGAGGACGGCAACGGCTGGTACATCATGCTTTTCACGGGCTCGATGCTCTACCACCATTTCATCAACCCGGTGCTGGCGATTCTGTCGCTGGTGCTCTTCGAGCGTCTGCCCCGCCTGCCGCTGCGGCAGGTCTGGTGGGCGCTGGTACCGACGATCCTATACGGTCTGTATGATTTGCACGGCAATATTACAGGAGCCATCGACGGCCCCTACCCCTTTATGCGGGTATACGACCAGACCATTCAGGAGACGCTGATGTGGTTTACCATCATCCTCGTCACGAACCTGCTGTACGCCTTCCTGCTCTGGTGGCTGGGCGGAAACGGGAGAAAAAGCAAGGTGGGGCTGGAATTCAGGACATAAGAAAAAGGACTGCTGCGGATGCATCAGTCCTTTTTGTATACAGTCTTACAGCAGCGGGATGCCTGCCTTCTCGCAGGCTTCGCGAGTGGCGTTGTCCCAGACGCTTGCCTGCACCTCACCGATGTGGGCGCTGCCCAGCAGCAACATGCACAGACGGCTCTGGCCGATGCCGCCGCCGATGGTGTAGGGCAGCTCGCCGTTCAGCACAGCCTTGTGGAAGGGCAGCTCGCGGCGGTCGTCGCAGCCGGCGGCGGTGAGCTGGCGGTCCATGCTCTCGGGGCTGACGCGGATGCCCATGCTGCTCAGCTCGTAGCTGCACTGCAGCGGTTCGTTCCAGAACAGCAGGTCGCCGTTCAGATCCCAGTCGTCGTAGTCGGGGGCGCGGCCATCGTGGGGTTTGCCGCTCTTGAGGGGAGCGCCGATCTTCATCAGGAAGGTGGTGCCGTTCTCCTTGACGATGGCATTCTCCCGCTCCTTCGGGGTCAGGTCGGGGTACTTATCCTCCAGCTCCTGGGTGGTGATGAAGGTGACGTTGGGGGTGTGGAGCGGCAGATCCTGCAGCTGGGGGAACATGGCGTGCAGGTTCATCTCGGTGGCACAGACCGCCGACACGATGGAGCGCACGACGTTCTTCAGATACGTCTCGTTCCGGTCTTCCTCACGGATGACCTTCTCCCAGTCCCACTGGTCCACATAGATGGAGTGGAGGTTGTCCATGTCCTCGTCGCGGCGGATGGCGTTCATGTCGCAGTAGAGGCCCTTGCCCACGCGGAAGCCGTAGTCTTTCAGGGCCTTGCGCTTCCACTTGGCCAGCGACTGAACGACCTGCACCTCGATGCCGCTGTCCTTGGTGTCGAAGGTGACCTTCCGCTCAACGCCGTTCAAATCGTCGTTCAGGCCGGTAGAAGCCTCGACGAAGAGCGGTGCCGACACGCGGTAGAGATTCAGTGTGGCGCACAGGGTGTCGGCGAACAGCCGCTTCACGGTGCCGATGGCGCGCTGGGTGTCGTATAGGTTCAGCGCGGGCGTGTAGTTTGCCGGAATGATGATCTTACTCATAGCAGATTACCCCTCTCTTGCTGCCCCGCGCCGCCGAATCGCCGCGCCGAGGGCAGCTTCCCTTAATCGCAAGTTCCACAGATATGCCTATGGGTAACAGCATATTTGCGATATGCAGTTTGCGGATGTTGCCAGACCATTGAAAACGCAAACTGCTATATTAGAATAAATTATGGCACAAGTTGAAGGAGATGTAAAGGGGAAAGCGCTGATTTGGCGATGGAGTCAAGGCTTTTGGCGCAAAATAAACCTCGGCCCTTCCGCGCCCATCGTCCCGGTCGGAACAAAGCCCACCCGGTGCAGCACTGCCTGCGAGGCAGCATGATCGGGGGCGGTCTCGGCCTCGACGGCGGTGACGCCGGGCTGTTCAAAGGCCCAGCGGCAGGCGGCGCGGACAGCCTCGGTGGCGTAGCCCTGATGTTCATATTCCGGCAGAAGGCCGTAGCCAATTTCCGGCTGGCCGTTTTCGGGCAGGCCCTTGAAGCAGAGGTCTCCTACCCAGTCGCCGGAATCGTTCTGGTAAAGCCCCCATGCGGTGTACCAGACCCACTGCTCGGGGTGGGCGAGGGAAAGGTTCAGCATATCGGTGTAGGGCTGGATGAGTTCCGGGTCGGTGGTGCGGGCCAGAAGGGCGCGCATCCCATCGGGCTGCAGGGGGATGAGAAAAAGACGTTCGGTGATAAGCTGCATGATAAAACCTCCGGGCTGCATTTTTGCCCAGTGTAGCACAAGCCGGGCAGGGGAGTCAAACGCTTGACTTACGCCCCGGCGGCTATTATAATAAGTTTGTAAAAGGATAAATGCGTTTATCCGGGCAGAGTAGCGCTGCATCGTCTGGGCAGAGAGAACGGGCCGTTGGCTGGAAGCCTGTTTGCAGACCGCCGCGTGAAGTGCGCCCAGACAGCACGCTGCGGGAAGCTGAGTATCGCAGTGCGGATGGCCGCCGTTATCGGCTTTGAGCGACAAACCGGAGTGGAACCGCGATTTTGAGAAAAGACCGCCTTCGATGCTGTGCTTTTGGCATGGCGTTGGAGGCTTTTGCTTTTTCGGGCAGGCTCGCAGGAGCTGGCCCTCTTTGCCAAGGGCTCCCCTCGATAGGGGAGCTGTCGAGCGAAAGCGAGACTGAGAGGTTTATAATCACGGCTTCGGTCTGTCCCACAAAAAGGAGTATTCAACTATGCAGATCTTCAACACCCTGACCCGCCAGAAGGAAGAGTTCGTGCCGCAGGTGCCGGGCGAGTACCGTATCTACGTCTGCGGCCCCACCGTCTACAACTATATCCACATCGGCAACGCCCGCCCGCTCATCGTCTTCGACACCCTGCGCCGTTACCTTGAGTACCGCGGCAACAAGGTCATCTATGTCTCCAACATCACCGACATCGATGACAAGCTCATCAAGAAGGGCCAGGAAGAGGGTACTTCCATGAAGGAAGTCGCCCAGCGCTTCGAGGCCGAGTACCTCAAGGATGCCGCCGGTCTGAACTGCAAAAAGCCCACCGTCCAGCCCCGCGCTACCGAGCATATCCAGCAGATCCTCGACATCGTGAAAGACCTCATCGAGAGCGGCCACGCCTATGTCGCCAAGAACGGCGACGTCTACTTCCGCGTCAAGAGCGACCCCGAGTACGGCAAGCTGAGCCACCTCAAGCTGGACGACCTCGAGAGCGGCAACCGCGAGCTGCGCAGCCAGATGGAGGACGACCTGAAGGAAGACCCCGCCGACTTCGCCGTCTGGAAGGCCGCAAAGCCCGGCGAGCCCGCATGGGAGAGCCCCTACGGCATGGGCCGTCCGGGCTGGCACATCGAGTGCAGCGCCATGAGCCGCACCCATCTGGGCAAGACCATCGACCTCCACTGCGGCGGTCAGGATCTCATCTTCCCCCACCATGAGAACGAGATCGCCCAGAGCGAGTGCGCCAACGGCTGCGAGTTCGCCCGCTACTGGATGCACAACGGCTTCATCAACGTGGATAATCAGAAGATGTCCAAGAGCCTGCACAACTTCTTCACCGTCCGCGACGTGGCCAACCTCTACGGCTACGAGCCCATCCGCTACTTCATGCTGACCGCCGGCTACCGGATGCCGCTGAACTACACCGTGGACCTCATCGAGAGCTGCAAGAACAGCCTCGAGCGTCTCTACACCTGCCGCGAGAACCTCGACTTTGCCCTGAGCAAGACCGAGTTCGGCACCGACGAGACGCTGAAGGAGAAGGCCGAGGAAGCAAAGAAGAAATTCTGCACCGCCATGGACGACGACCTGAACACCCCCGACGCCCTGGCTGCTGTCTTCGACCTCGTGAAGGACATCAACACCCTGTCCGCCGCTTCCAGTAAAGCTGCTCTCGAAGCCGGCGCTGCCGCCTTCGACGAGATCACCGGCGTGCTGGGCCTGATGTACAACCGCAAGAAGGACGAAGTTCCCGCTGAGGTGACCGAACTGGTGGAGAAGCGTGCCGCCGCCAAGAAGGCCAAGGACTGGGCTGCCGCCGACGCCATCCGCGCACAGCTCACCGAGATGGGCTGGGCCGTGAAGGATACCGCTCAGGGTCCCCAGCTGAGCAAGCTGTAATCTGAATATCCGATGCAGGGCAGACCTGCGCTTTGCCAAAAGCTGGAAGCTTTGGACGGCGCGGGCCTGCCCTGCTTTTTTGTGGAAAAAGGAAAACGTAAAAATCGACAAAATCCGAAAAGAGTTGTTGTGATATTGCTGATTTTGCCAGAACATGTTTACATCTCTGGCTGCGTGGTGGTATGATAAAAATATCTTTGGGAATAAACAAATCTTCATAATGGGGAGAAAGTTCATGGTGAAACGAATCGGAATGCGCCGTCTGGCCGCGTTTGCGGCGGCTGCAGCTCTGGTGCTGGGCCTCGTGGGCTGCGGGGGCGCTCAGAGCACTGCACAGGGTAACACCGAGCCGGTGAATCTGAGCGTCTGGACATATTACAACGGCGACCAGCTGGAAAGCTTCAATAAGCTGGTGGATACCTTCAACAATACCGTCGGCAAGGAAAAGAACATCACCGTGGAGAGCTACAGCCAGGGCAGCGTCAACGACCTCGAGACGCAGGTGATGGCTGCGGCACAGGGCAAGGTGGGCGCTTCTGCCATGCCCAACATCTTTATGGCCTATGCAGACACCGCCTATGCCATGGATCAGATGGGCGAGCTGGCCGACCTTGCTCCCTACTTCACTGACGAGGAGCGCGCCGCCTATGTGGACAGCTACCTGACCGAGGGCGACTTCGACGACAGCGGCAGCATCAAGATCTTCCCGGTGGCAAAGTCCACAGAGCTTCTGTTCCTGAATGATACCGACTGGAAGCTCTTTGCTGCCGCCACCGGCGCACGGTATTCCGACCTTGAGACGGTGGAGGGTCTGGTCAAGACCGCCGAAGCCTACTACAACTGGACGGATGCCCAGACCGATACGCCCAACGACGGCAAAGCCCTGTTTGGCCGCGACGCGATAGCAAACTATATGCTCATCGGCGCAAAAGAGCTGGGCGACACCATTTTTGACGTCAAGGACGGCAAGATGACCATGGGCTTGAGCGAGGACGTGGCCCGCAAGCTGTGGGATAACTACTATGTTCCCTACATCAAGGGCTGGGCCGCCGCCAGCGGCCGCTTCCGCAGCGACGATATTAAAATCGGCAGCATTCTGGCCTACATCGGCTCTAACTCCAGCGCGACCTACTTCCCGACGCAGGTGATGCTGAGCGACACCGAGAGCCACGACATCGAGCTGAAAGTCCTGCCCACGCCGCACTTTGAGGGCTGCGAGAAAGTCTCTGTCCAGCAGGGTGCCGGTATGGCCGTGGCAAAGACCACCGATGCCGAGGTGGAAGCCAGCGTGGTCTTCCTCAAGTGGTTCACCCAGCCGGAAAACAACATCGCATTTGCAGTGGGTTCCGGCTATCTGCCCGTGACCCATGCCGCCAACGATATGGATGCTATCCACAGCAGCGGCCTCGCCCTGACCGGCAACATGGAAAATGTCCTGACGGAGGCCGTGGAGGCTGTGAATACCAATGAAATGTACACGACCAAAGCCTTTGAGGGCGGCACCGACGCCCGCAGCAAGCTGGGCTACAGCATGATCGACCTTGCCACGGCAGACCGCGCCACGGTGGAAGAGCGCCTCGCAGCAGGCGAGAGTGCGGAAGAGGCCGAGGCGGGATTCCTGACGGATGAGTATTTTGAGGCATGGTACCAGAGCCTCTGTGACGCACTGAGTCAGTACGAAGGCTGAGGCGTCTTACAAAAATGAGCGGAAGGAGGGGAAAAGCATGAAACTGCTGATGCGGGATGAAGCAAAGGGAAGAGAGCATACTATTTTCGTTACCATCTTCTCGGCGCTGATGGTCATGCTGGCCATCGTGGTCATGCTGATGGCTTCGGCCACTGCGATCAGCGGCGTTACGCTCCAACTGGATGAGAACGCGGTGGACATCCTGGACAAGCAGGTGGAGAACCGTGCAGGCTACATTCAGGACCAGCTCCAGCAGGCACAGGAGCTGACGGATCTTTCGACCTACATCAATGAGACCGCCCAGCAGATGCTGGACGACGAGACGCTTTCCCTCAAGACGCTGGATTCCAGCAGCAGCGACAGTCTGCCGCTGCTGCTGGCTGCAGCCCCCAGAATGCTTGAGACGCTGCGCTCCAAGCGCATTACGGGCATCTTCCTCATCCTGAACACCCACGACTTCACGGGCCGCACCTCCGGAGACCGCCTGCCCTGCGTTTACCTGCGCGACCTCGACCCGGATGCAGCCCCCTCTGTGGTAAACTCGGATATTTTGCTTGAGTGCGCTCCGTCGGAGCTGGTGCAGACCTTTGACATCGCTACGGACAAGGCGTGGTCGCCTGCGCTGCAGTATCTGGACGGAGAGCAGGATGTGTTTTATGTCCGTCCCTTCCAGACAGCCTACGAAGACGTCGAGCGTATGGGGGCGGCGAACTATGGCCGCTGGACGACTCTGCCATATAAGCTGCTGGGTGACGACCGCGAGGCCATCGCCTACGCGCAGCCCCTTATCCTGGACGACGGCACAGTCTACGGCGTTCTGGGCGTCGAGCTTCTGGAAAGCTACATGGACACCAAACTCCCGTGGAACGAGCTGCAGAACGACCATCACGGCAGCTATCTGCTGGCCTCCACCACCTCCGACCTGAAGGGCGAGGTGCTGGATCTTCATGTCACCTCCAACACCGGTGAGCAGAGCGTACCGCTGCGGAATGCGAAATGGGAACTGACTCTCCGGCGCAGCAACAACTACTGGTATTACATGATGGACGGTAGGCAGCAGATCGCCAGCATCCGGCAGATCAGCCTGTACAGCCGCAACGCCCCCTTCTCGGGTGAGCGGTGGCTGCTCGTCGGCGTGGTGGGCAAGAACGATCTGTTCAGCTTCTCCCAGTCGATGACGAAGCTGATGGGCCTTGCCGTACTGCTGACAATGGGCATCGGTCTGGCCTGCGCCTTCCTCGTCAGCTTTGGTCTGGCACAGCCCGTTGCCCAGCTCTCGAAAGAGCTGGTGGACGCACAGGAACAGCGCAAGGCTGTGCCGGAATTTTCCCGTACCGGCATCCGGGAGCTGGACCAGCTGGCGGAATCCATCGTGACCCTGAGCACCGACAACTACAAGGCGGCGGTGGCCGAGCGCAACCGCATTGAGCACGAGCGCGATTATGACGCACTGACCGGACTGTACAGCCGTCAGGCCTTCTTCCGGGTCTGCGGGAAGCTGTTCGAGAAGCCCGATACTCTCCGTCACGCGGCCCTGATGATGACCGACCTCGACAACCTCAAGACCATCAACGACACTTATGGCCACGACTGGGGTGACATTTATCTGCGGCAGACGGCCCACAGCTTACGGCAGAACTCGCCCGGCGGCACTGTGGTGGCCCGCCTTTCCGGCGACGAGTTCCTGCTGCTGTTCTACGGCTATGAGACGCGGGAGGCCCTGCGGGCGGACATCAAGAAGCTGGAAGAGAACTTTGCCCAGAGCAGTGCTGCTCTGCCGGACGGTAAGGGTCTGTGCATCCGGATGTCCGGCGGCGTGGCATGGTATCCGGAGGACGCACTGGACCTCGACACCCTCAAGAAGTATGCGGACTTTGCAATGTATGAAGTCAAGCATTCCACCAAGGGCGAGATACGGGAGTTCGACATGGAGCGCTACCGCGCCGGTGTCTATGCGATGGAGCAGCGCAGCGACTTTGAAAAACTCATCCGGGAGCGGCGGGTGGACTACGACTTCCAGCCCATCGTCTCAGCTCACGACGGCCATGTGGTGGCCTATGAGGCCCTGATGCGGCCCCAGCTGCCCACCCTGCGTTCGCCGCTCACGGTAATGCAGCTGGCCAGCGAGATGGGCCGGATGTATGATATTGAGAAGCTGACTCTCTTCCGGGCCTGTGAGTGCTACGAGGAGCTGGAGGCTGCCGGTAAACTGGACGCCGACGCTCTCATCTTCGTCAACAGCATCGCCAGTGTCAGCCTGAGCGATGAGGACTGGGCGAGCTACTGCGAGGCCCACAGTGCCATCCTTCCGAAGCTGGTGGTGGAGATCACCGAAGAGGAAGAGATGAACGAGCGAGAGCTGGAACGGAAGCGGAATGCCCCCGGTTCGTCCGGCGTCTTTGCGCTGGATGACTACGGCAGCGGCTACAGCAATGGCAACAGTCTGCTGACGATCGCGCCCAAGTATGTCAAGGTGGACATCGCCATCATCCGGGGCATTGATACCGATGCCGACAAACAGCAGTTCCTCATGACGCTCATCGATTACGCCCACCCGCGCGGTGTGCAGGTGCTGGCTGAGGGCGTGGAAACGCTGTCGGAGCTGCGCAAGGTGCTCGAGATGGGTGTAGACCTGCTGCAGGGCTACTGTCTGGCCTGCCCGGCGGCAGAGCCGGGGGCCATCGACGAAAAGGCCGCCGAGGTCATCGCCGAGGTGGAACGCCAGAAAGCCGAGCGGGAAGAAGCCGGGTCTTAAAAAGCAAAAAGTATCGCCCTCTGTATTGGCATTGTGCCGGTACAGAGGGCGATACTTTGTCTATCTTTACTGAATGAAGCTGACGAAGAGGGGGCAGAGCACGGCGGTGAGGACGCCGGCCACGGCGATGGACAGGCCGCTCATGGCACCTTCGACCTCACCCATCTGCAGAGCTTTGCTGGTGCCTACGGCATGGGCCGAGGTGCCGATGCCGACGCCCTTTGCGATGGGGTCGGTGATGTGGAAGATCTTGCAGACCACCTCGGCCAGCAGGTTGCCTGCGATGCCGGTGAGGATGACGATGGCACCCGTCAGGGCAGCGATGCCGCCCAGCTCAGCGGCGACGTCCATGCTGATGGCCGTGGTGACGGACTTCGGCAGGAGGGTGGCGTACTGCTCCCGAGTGAGGTCCAGTGCGAGGGCCAGAGCCAAAGCGCTGCCCAGGCTCACCAGCGTACCCACTGAGATGCCCGCGATGATGGCGGCGGCGTTCTCTTTCAGCAGGTCCCATTTTTCATAGAGCGGGATAGCGAGGCTGATGGTGGCCGGCAGCAGCAGATAGTTCACCGGGGCAGCACTGACCTTGTAGTCGGCGTAGGGGATGTTCAGCACACTCAGCAGGATGATGACGAAGATGCTGCCCAGCAGCAGCGGGTTGAAGATGGCCTTGCCGGTGGTTTTGTTGATGAGAGCACCCAGCGCGAAAGCGGCCAGCGTCAGCAGCACGCCCCACGCGGCGGACCCGGAGAGAAAGCCCTGTAAAAGCTCAGTCATGTTCGGCCTCCTTCCTTGCAGCGCGGCGGCTGGTGAGGGCCTGGGTGGTGCGGCCTGCACTCACGAGGACCAGCACTGTCACCGGGATGATGGCGATGACGATGGGCAGCAGCATCTCGCCCATCTCTGCCCACAGCTCCATGACGCCCGCGGCGGCAGGCACAAACAGCAGCGGGAAGATGCTGGTGAGGAACAGGCCCACTTCCTTGACCTGCTCGAGCTTCACGATGCCGAAGCGGAGCGCGGCCAGGAGCAGCAGCAGGCCGTAGATGCTGGCCGGGATGGGGAGCGGGAGCACTGCGTGGCAGATCTCGCCCAAAAAGCAGAACGCCAGAATACGCGCAAATTGAAACAGATAGTTCGTAAGGATGCCTCCTTTGGATCGACTGAACAGGAAAATACAAAATAAGATACAAGTCAACAGTATAATCCAAAAATTCCTGCGGCGCAACGGCAATACTGGCCAAGATTTTGCCCCTTTGGTGCGGAAAATTGGAGGTTTGGATAGCGTGCTTGCCCCAAACCCTGCGGTGGGAGAGCGCGATAAACGGGAATTTATGTCAATGCGAACTCAATCTCATCAAGTTTATTTGTTATTGCGTTCTTTCTCCCTGTCTCCTTAAAGCCTATTCGACGATAGAGTCTCTCAGCATTTACATTATTCTCAAGAATCCACAGCGTAGAGGTATCCGTACATTGGCCTACTGCGTATAGTAACAATTTCGTTCCATAACCCATGTTTTGCATATCTGGAAGAATATAAAGATCCTCTATTAAACCCTTTGTTACAGAAACAACCCCTATTGGTTTTTCTTCTACAAGCATATAGAGCTTTGTTCCGTTGTTCATCTTGTTTCTCAAATACTCCCGCTGCCGATCTGGCGTGTGTGTTTCTATGAAATCAGGAGTACAAAATGCACGATGCGATTCCTTCCAGGATATGGAATGGATGGTTGCGGCTTGAAGAAGATTTGTTTCATCTACAGGTACTATCATACTTACCTCCACAAATTCCGATTTGTTGAGCCGAGTATACCATACCATTAACCGAAAGACCATCCCAGATGCGAAAAAGGCAGGATACCATCGCCACGATGATACCCTGCCTTTGTTTTTTACGAATGGCTCTGACTTACATTGTTCCTGTCCTGTCCCGCCCAACCGAGGCGGTGCAAATGGTGCTCCGGCAGGCGGAGCTTTCTTGGTAGACATTCCTAGTCGTTGGAAACCGCGCACTAAACAACAGCCCACTGGGCTGTTGTTTTCCACGCCTGCGGCGTGGCCGTGCTGTTCTCGTCCTGTACCGTCCACCACAAAAAAATCCCCAGACCGAATGGTCTGGGGATGTGGTGGACGGTACAGGACTCGAACCTGTGACCTCCTGCACGTCAAGCAGATGCTCTACCAGCTGAGCTAACCGTCCATATTCTGTTGCGTCGTGACGACTCTGATATAATACCATGACTCGCCCGAAAAAGCAATACTTTTTTCGAAAAAATTCTGATTTTCTTTTCTGCGCCCCGAAAAAAGGGCACAAAAAAGCCCCGGCGGCGTCCAAAGAGCGGACAGCGCCGGGGAGAAAACAGGGAAAATTACAGCTTTGCTTCGGGAAAGCCCTCGAGCTTCGAAGTGCAGTGGGGGCAGCGGACAGCCTTGAAAGCAATCTCGCTCTGGCAGTAGGGGCATTTCTTGGTGGTGGGCTCCTTCGGCTCTTCCAAGGGCTTCTTGTGCAGCATATTGATGGCCTTGATGGTCACGAACAGCACGAAGGCCACGATGAGGAAGTTGATGATGGCGTTGAGAAAAGCACCGACGCCGATGCCAACATCGCCGATCTGGATGACGACATCCGAGAAATCGGCGTTGAAGAACAGGCCGATGATGGGGGAGATGATGTCGTTTACCAGAGAGTTGACGATCGCGGTGAAAGCCGAGCCGACGACCACACCAACTGCCATGTCGAGCACATTGCCGCGCATGGCGAAGGCTTTGAACTCTTCAAAGAAATTCTTGATGCCGCTGGTTTTCTTTTCTGACATGATAAGTACCGCTCCTTTTGCCGCAGATGGCATGATATACCTATATAATACAAGAAGACGGCAATATTTTCAAGTCAGACCTGATGCTCTGCGATCCACTGGCTCATCTGCTGGGCGATGGCCTTGATGGAGCCGTCGTTGAACGGCACCTGCAGGCCGGCGGTCTCGCACAGCTCGGTGTAGCTGGCCGTGCCGGCACGGCGGACGAGGCGCAGATAGCGCTCCCATGCATCTTTCTGGTCATGGAGGCTCAGCAGGAAGAACTGCAGAGCGGCCATGGTGGACAGGCAGTAGTCGATATAGTAGAAGGGGCATTCGTAGATGTGGAGCTGACGCTGCCAGCCTGCACCGCGGCCATAGAAGGGCAGAGCGTCAAAGTCGATCCAGGGGCGGTACTTGTGCTCCAGCTCCAGCCAGGTCTGGTTGCGCTGGTCGGGGGTCAAATCGGGGTTCTGGTACATGATGTGCTGGAACTCATCCACCGCGCAGCCGTAGGCCAGGAAGAGGAAACTGTCTTCGGCGTGGAGCAGGGCGTACTTGTCGGTGTCCTTGCCGAAGAGCAGGTGGTGCCACGGTGCGGTGAGGAACTCCATGGCCATGGAGTGGATCTCGGCGCTCTCCATGCCGGGGCATTCGAGGTCGGCGGGGATCTTCGGATCGCGCTCAGCCACATAGCCCTCGAAGGCGTGGCCGCACTCGTGGGTCAGAACATCCACGTCAGCGGAAGTATTGTTCCAGTTGGCGAAGATGAAGGGGGCTTTATAGGAGGGCAGGCTGGTCATGTAGCCTCCGGACATCTTGCCGGGGCGGCTCTCGACGTCGAACAGCTCGTTGTCCTGCATGAAGTCGATGAACTCTGCCGTTTCGGGGCTGAGTTCATGGTACATGGTGCGGGCGGCGGACATCCGGGCGTCATAGCCCTCGATGGGCTTGGGGTTGCCGTCCTTGAAAGCCACCGGCAGATCGGCAAAAGTGGGGTGCTGGATGCCGGTGCGCCTGTTCTTGAGAGCGATGACCTTCTGCAGCTCCGGCACGACGTCGTGGGCCACCTGGTCGCGGAAGCGCTTGATGTCCTCAGGGCCGTAGCCGATGCGGTTCATCCGCACGTAAGAGAGCTCGCTGTAGTCGTGGAAGCCCATCACCTGAGCCTGCTGGTTCAGGTTCTGGACGATCTTGGTGTACAGCTCGTCCAGCTCGGCGCGGTGGGCGTCGAAGTAACCGGCCTCGGCCTCATAAGCGGCCCGGCGGGTGGCGGCATCGGTGCTCTCCTTGTAGGGGCCAAGCTGGGGGATGGTGAGCTGCTTGCCGTCCAACTCCACCAGCGCACCGCCGTAGATCTGCTGGTAGGTGCTGACGAGGGCGTTGTACTCCTGCTGAAGGGCCACGGTGCGCTCGTCCATGCCCAGCACGGCGTTCTTCATGCCGGCCACGCAGGTGGAACCGAAGGCCTCGGTCAGGGCGTCCACATGGGGGTTGGCGAGGAAGGCGCGGCTGATCTCGACGCTGGCGTTGGACACTGCCGGGCCGTTGGCGTCAAAGAAGTCCTGCTCAGCTTTCCAGTAGGCGTCGCGGGTGTCGCAGGTGTAGTGGATGTTGGCGAGGTTGGCCGCCGTGTTGTAGTCGGCGAAGGCGCGGCTCTGCTCGTAGTAAACCTCCACAAGGGCCTCGCCGCTGTCAGCGGCAGCTGCCTTTGCGGTCAGCTCTTTGCAGCGGGCCAGCAGCGCGTCGATGTCAGGGCGGGTATAGGTCATCTCACTGAATTTCATCGTGAAAAATCCTTTCCGGGGCGGGAAAGCCCCTTTCAATATCATGCCCATCTTATCACGTTTGGGCCAAAAAAGAAAGACTTTGAGCATATGTGATAAATTCTGCGGCTTTGTTTTAGCAAACCTGTTGCATCCCGTGATTGAAACAGGGCGGAAAAAAGCATATAATAACAGTATCAACAGAGTAAGGCTATGCGCGTCAAGTGCCGCATCAACGGGGAGTTGTGCTGCGGACGAAGGGAGACCCGCGGTGCATGGCCTGCATCCCGCTGCTGCATGGACTTGGGTGCGGGCGAGGCCGTCTGCACGGCGTCGTCCGGAAGTGAAGTTTGTTGAACTCACGCCCTCCTTTGTGCGGTTTGTCACAGGGGAGGGCGTTTCTTTCTGCTCCCCCCGCAGTTCCTGAAAAACAGGAGGACAGTTGATATGAAAAACGAATCCAGGATCTCCGTGCGCACCCTGACGGCGATGGCCCTGCTCATCGCCATGAGCATCGTCTTTTCCCGGGTGCTGAGCATCTCCACCGGCTTTGTCCGGTTCAATCTGGGCAGTCTGCCGGTGCTGCTGGCGGGCATCCTCTTTGGACCGTGGGCGGGTTTCGTCGTGGGCATGGTGGCCGACATCATCGGCGGCGTGCTGGCTGGCTATGCCATCAATCCGCTCATCACGCTGGGTGCGGCGTCCATCGGCCTGGTCGGCGGCTTGGGCTGGCAGAAGCTTTCCCATCTGCGCACCGGCAACCGGCTGTGGTGCAGTGTGCTGGCGGCACACTTCGTCGGCTCGATGGTCATCAACTCGCTGGCGCTCCACATCTTTTACGGCTATGCATGGGCTGTGCTCATCGCCCGCATCCCGAATGCGCTGGTGCTCACGGCGGTGAATACGGTGCTGCTGCGTATTCTGCTCGAGAATCGGGCGCTGATGGCAGTGGCGAAAAGGTAAGAGCGCTGTTGCGCAGAGCTAAGTTCTCTTTTGCGCACCAAAAGAGAACCAGAAATGGTTCTCGCGCCTGTGCGCGGGGCAGAGCGCGTTCGCATTAAGGCTAATGTTCTCTTTTGATGTCAAAAGAGAACCAGAAAACCACCAGCGATTTCGACGCGCTGGATCCACGAGAAAGGGGCTGCTCGCCCCTTTCAGACCCCGAAGGAGTTGTCGAAGCCCAAAAATGCTAGCCGCTTCGCTAAACGCATTTTTTGGGCTTCTCCGGTTTACGGCTCCGCCGATGGTGTTACGCTTTCGCAGAACTTTACGTTCAGCAAGGGCGTAAAGTCTGCTGCGAAGCAGCAAATTGGAGAAACGAGAAAAAAGCGTTAAGCGCAGCGACTAGCTTTTTTCCGTTTCGACCTCATCTTTGGAATCGTTAAGGGCGTGCAGCCCTTAACTCGTTGCGGGGAGAGTGGAGTCCAGAGGTAGGGAGGGGGGATTCGAAACACCCCTCCCTACCTCTGGCCCGCGCGGAGCGCATTGCCATTTGACCGAAAAAGAGAACCAAATCCGCGCCACCGGCGCGCGCAGCCGCTTCCCTAAAAATGAAACAAATAAAACGAGGCGTTTCTATGAACTACGAATCCGCTTTGGAATACATCCACGCTGTCCAGTGGGCCGGCCACAAGCCGGGCCTCAGCCGCACCCGCACTCTGCTGGCGGCGCTGGGCGACCCCCACAAGAAGCTCCGCTTCGTCCATGTGGCGGGTACCAACGGCAAGGGCAGCACTGCCGCCATGCTGGCGTCCTGCCTGCAGGCGGCGGGGTATAGGGTGGGCCTGTACACTTCGCCATTTATCAACCGCTTCAACGAGCGCATTCAGGTAAACGGCGAGCAGATACCCGATGACGCGTTGGTGCGTCTGGTGGAGCGAGTCCGCCCGGCGGCAGACGCCATGGCTGACGTCCCTACCGAGTTCGAAATTATCACGGCCCTGGGGATGCTCTGGTTCGCGGAAGAAAAATGCGACATCGTGGTGCTGGAAGTGGGCCTCGGCGGTACGCTGGACTCAACCAACGTCATCGACCCGCCCGAGTGCGCGGTCATCACGGCGCTGGGCATGGACCATGTAAAAGAACTCGGCCCTACCATCGCGGACATCGCCGCCGCCAAGGCTGGCATCATCAAGCCGGGCAGTCCGGTGGTGAGTTACGGCGGTGTGCCGGAAGCGGACGCTGTCATCGCCCGTGTGGCCAAGGAGCAGAACGCGCCTCTCACAGTGGTGGATCTCTCCCGCCTCAAAGTGGAGGGCGGCGACCTCGACGCCGTCACTTTTGATTTCGATGGGCTGGACGGTGTCCGTCTGCCCCTCATCGGCAGCTATCAGCCGAAAAACGCCGCCCTCGCTATCACGGCCCTCCGTGTGCTGCGGGGCAGGGGATGGAACATCCCCGACAGCGCCATCCGCACCGGCCTCGAGCAGGTGAGCTGGCCGGGCCGGTTCGAGCTGCTGCGGCATTCGCCCGCTTTTCTATTGGACGGCAGTCACAACGCCCACGGGATGCGGGCCACCGTCCAGAGCCTCCGGGACCGCTTCCCGGGGCAGAAGTTCGTCTTCCTGCTCAGCATCATGGCCGACAAGGATGTGGACGAGATGCTGGCACTGCTGCTGCCGCTGGCAAAGCGGTTCGTCACGGTCGCGGCCCACACGCCCCGCGCCATGCCCGCTGAGACGCTGGCAGAACACATCCGCGCCCGGGGCGGAAAGGCTGAGGCAGCGGCGGACATCCCGGCGGGCGTCGCCCGCGCGGTGGAGCTGGGCGGTGACGGCCCGGTGTGTGCGCTGGGGACTCTCTACTTCTCCGGCGATGTCCGGCAGGCGTTTGCCCGGCTGACCGCAGAATAAACGACAAAAAGAAAAGCGATGGCCCAGTGCAGGTGGGCCATCGCTTTTTTGCCCTTTCGGGCAAGCAGGGTAAATGATAAGAAGGTAAATGAAGAAAATAGCAATAATAAGAAGGTAAAAACAAGAAGAAAAACAAGGGCGGCAGGATGCTATGTATCCAACAGCCTGCCCGTGTTGGATACAACAATAGCACGATTACAGAAAAATTACAAGCCTTTTTTTGAAAAAACTTTCAAAAAAGGGGCGGAATGCTGTACTTTTGGCACAACGCACAAATCCCGGAGAGATTCACCGGCAATTTGACGAAGCACGAAACGGCGGGGTGTTTCAAACAAGAACACTATAAATTTTCGTAAGCTGCTCTCCGGCTCTTGCACGGCGGAGAAGGCTGTGCTAAGATGATAGCGTAAAATGAGAAGTCTGCGCTGAAATGAAAAACAGATGTGATATTGCAAACGACAAAGGAGAATATAGATGGTAAAAAACGCGTCAGCTGGCGAAAAGGCCGGCTGGTTCAACGGGCGGACGCCGCTGTTTTCCCAGAAAGACCTGCTGCGGCTGGTGGGGCCGCTGCTCATCGAGCAGTTCCTGGCCGTGACGGTGGGCATGGCCGACACCATGATGGTCTCCCGCTGCGGCGAGGCGGCCATCTCGGGCGTCAGCCTCGTGGATATGATAAACAATCTCATCATCGTGCTGTTCGCGGCGCTGGCCACCGGCGGCGCGGTGGTGGTGAGCCAGTATCTGGGCGCGAAGGAGCAGGAAAAGGCAAATGCCAGTGCGGGCCAGCTCATCCTGCTGAGCGCTGTCTTGGGTGCTGTGGTGGCTGCGCTCTGCATCCTTTTCGCCCGACCCATGATAAGCGCCTGCTACGGCTCCATCGACGCGGACGTTCTGGACGCCGGCGTCCTCTACCTTAAAATAACCGCCCTGAGCTACCCCTTCCTCGCGCTGTACAACGCGGGCGCGGCCCTCTTCCGCAGCATGGGCAACTCCAAGATCTCCATGCAGATCAGCGTCCTCATGAACATCATCAACATCGTGGGCAACGCGGTCTGCATCTTCGGCCTGAAAATGGGCGTCGATGGCGTTGCATGGCCCAGTGTCGTCTCCCGTGTCATCGCGGCGGTGCTCATTCTGGGCCGCTGCTACCAGAAAGGCCATGCCCTCACGGTGCCGAAGACCGTTAAGCTCGATACCGGTATGGCCAAGCGCATCCTCGGTATCGGCGTGCCGTCGGCCTTTGAGAACAGTCTGTTCGAGGCAGGCCGCATCGTCGTGGTCAGCATGATCTCCACTTTCGGCACCGTCCAGATCGCCGCCAACGCCGTCGCCAACAACCTCGATGGTGTGGGCTGCATCCCGGGCAAGGCCATCGGCCTTGCCATGATAACCGTCGTGGGCCGCTGCATCGGCGCAGGGGATAACGAGCAGGCTATCTATTATACAAAGAAGCTGCTGGGCTGGGCCTATCTCGTCATGGGTGTGCTGAATGGATTGATCCTGATTTTTGTCCGGCCTCTGGTGGGCATTTACGAGCTTTCGGGCGAGACGATGGAGCTCTCCATCATCCTGGCCTGCATCCACGCGGGCTTTGCAATGCTGCTCTGGCCTCTCTCCTTCGTGCTGCCCAACGCTCTGCGCGCCGCCAACGACGTCAAGTTCACGATGATCGTCTCCATCGCTAGCATGGCCTGCTGGCGTGTGGGCTTCAGCTATATCATCGGTGTGCGGATGGGCATGGGTGCCATCGGCGTCTGGATCGCCATGGTGGTGGACTGGGTCTGCCGCGTGACCTGCTTCGTGACCCGATTCCGCAGCGGCGTCTGGAAAGAAAAATATAAGGCCTGACAACAGAAAGGGACGTTACATGAAACTCATCAGCTGGAACGTGAACGGGCTGCGCGCCTGTCTGACCCACGATTTTGCCGCGAGCTTCGCCGCGCTGGACGCGGACGTGTTCTCGGTGCAGGAGACCAAGATGCAGCCTGGGCAGGCCGACTTCGCCCCCGAGGGCTATACGGAATATACATACTCGGCGGAGAAGAAGGGCTACTCCGGCACAGCCTGCTGGTGCAAGACCGTGCCGCTGAGCGTGACCACCGGCATCGGCATTGAAGAGCACGACCACGAGGGCCGTGTGCTGACGCTGGAATACCCGGAGTTTTACCTCGTCAACTGCTACACCCCCAACAGTCAGGACGGCCTGAAGCGGTTGGACTACCGGATGACATGGGAGGACGCCTTCCGCGCCTACCTGCTGGAGCTGGATGCCAAAAAGCCGGTCATCCTCTGCGGCGATCTGAACGTGGCCCATCAGGAAATTGATATTAAAAATGCCAGGACCAACCGGATGAGCGCCGGTTTTACCGACCAGGAGCGGGCCAAGATGACCGAGCTTCTGGCGGCGGGATTCACCGACAGCTTCCGCGCCATCCATCCGGACGAGGTGAAATACAGCTGGTGGAGCTACCGCTTCCACGCCCGGGAGAAGAACGCGGGCTGGCGCATCGACTATTTCATCGTCTCCAACCGCATTGCGGACAGGATAAAAGCCGCCGAGATACACAACGAGGTGTTTGGCTCCGACCACTGCCCGGTAGAGCTGGACATCGACTTATAAGGAGGGCTCTATGCTCAAAAGCTATCTCATCGTATTCTTTATCTCAATGCTGCCCCTCATCGAGCTGCGCGGCGCCATCCCGGTGGGCATCGGGATGGGCCTGCCCATCCTGCCGACCTATCTGGTCTGTGTGGTGGGTAACATGCTGCCGGTTCCGTTCATCTATCTGTTCGCCCGGAAAGTTCTCATCTGGGGCTACCACAAGCCCATCATCGGCCCCTTTTGCCGTTTCTGCATCGTCAAGGGCGAAAAAGGAGGTCGTGCGCTGGAAGCCAAGGCCGGGCGCGGCCTCGTGGCGGCGCTGCTGCTCTTTGTAGGCATCCCGCTGCCGGGTACCGGCGCATGGACCGGTACGCTGGCTGCGTCCATCCTCGACATGAAGTTCAAAGATGTGCTCATCGCCTGCATGGGCGGCGTGCTGCTGGCTGGGATCATCATGGGTCTGGCAAGCGCAGGTCTTTTGGGAGCGCTGAGCGGTCTGTTTGCGGTGTAAGGCTGGTTTTCCATCGCAAAGTGTGCTAGAATAACAACAGCGTGTCTTGAGTAAAGACAAAGAAAGGACGAATCAAAGATGCAAGAGGCTTTGAACCAGAAGATCGACGCATTTGTTGCGGCGAACAAAGAGCAGATCCTGAAAGACATTGCCACGCTGGTGTCCATCAACAGCGTGGAGGGTGCCCCGGAAGAGGGCGCACCCTACGGCGCAGGCCCCCGTGCCGCGCTGGACAAGACGCTGGAGCTGGCCGCAGGCATGGGCCTTGCGACCCGCAACTGCGAGAACCATATCGGCTACGCCGAGCTGGCCGGTGCCGATGCCGAGAAGTATCTGGCTACCATCTGCCATGTGGACGTGGTGCCGGAGGGCAACGGCTGGACGGAAGACCCCTTCAAGATGGAGATCCGCGACGGGTGGATGATCGGCCGCGGTGTCGCTGACGACAAAGGCCCCATGGTCGCCACCCTGTACGCCCTGAAGTTCCTCAAAGAGGAGGGCGTCTCCCTGCGCTATCCCATCCGCGCCCTCGTCGGCGACAACGAGGAGACTCACATGCACGATGTGGACTACTACCTCGCCAACTACCCGGCCCCTGTGTTCTGCTTTACCCCGGACGCAGAGTTCCCGGTCTGCAACGGCGAGAAGGGCCACTTCGACGGCAAGCTGGTCAGCCCCGTTTGCAACGGCGTCATCAAGGACTTCGTGGGCGGCGTCGCCACCAACGCTGTGCCTGACCGCGCCAGCGCTCTCGTGGCCACCGACATCACCAAGCTGCGCAACGCCCCCAACATCACCCTCGAGCCGGAAGGCGACGGTGTCCGCATCCGCGGCTGGGGCAAGTCCGGCCACGCTGCCATGCCGGAAGGCACTGTCAATGCCATCGGTCTGGTGGTGAACTACCTGCTGGACAATGACCTCTGCAACGACGCCGAACGTGCCTATCTGGAAGCCGTCAAGAAGCTGCACGACTCCACCGCAGGCGTGGGCCTCGGCATCGACTGTGCCGACGGACCCTTCGGCCCGCTGACCATCATCGGCGGCAAGATGTCCATGGTGGATGGCCGGATGGTCCAGACCATGGACAGCCGTTACCCCACCTGCACCGACGGTGACACCATCGCAAAGCAGATCCGTGCCGCCATCGGCACCGGCGCAGAGCTGACGGATGTGGGCAGCGCAAAGCCTTTCTACATCGAGGCTGACACCCCCGCCATCAAGGCCTGCATCGACACCTACAACGAAGTCACCGGCGAGAACGCAACGCCCTTCACCATGGGCGGCGGCACTTACGCCCGCCACTTCCCCTATGCTGTCAGCTTTGGCCCGGAGCACAGCGATATGGTGCTGCCCGAGTTCGGCGGCCCGATGCACGGCGCTAACGAGGCCGCTCCCATCGACAAGCTGCTGGAAGCCCTGAAAATTTATATCATCGCTCTGCTGCGGCTGGAGGAGATCGACTTTTGAGCCGGGTGCGCGTCTTAGTCATTGACGGGCAGGGCGGCGGTCTTGGCCGTCAGCTGACGGCGGCGCTTGCCGCCGGATGCCCGGACATCGAGCTGACCGCCGTAGGAACCAACAGCATCGCGGCTTCGGCCATGCTCAAGGCGGGCGCACACCGCGCCGCCACCGGCGAAAATGCCGTGGTGGTCAACTGCCGCCGGGCGGACATCATCGTCGGCCCCATCGGCATCGTCATCGCCGATTCGCTGCTGGGCGAGATCACCCCGGCCATGGCGGCGGCGGTCTGCCAGAGCAGTGCAGCGCGGGTGCTCATCCCCATCAACCACTGTGATAACATCGTGGTGGGTGTGCCGGACCAGCCCATCGGCCAGCTGGTAGCAGCAGCGGTGGAGAAGGTCAAAGAGTTGATACGATAAAAGAAAAACGGAAGCTCTCCCGAGGGAAAGCTTCCGTTTTTTAATGCTTGCGCTGCCGTGCGGCCACCTGCTGGGCCGTGGGGGGAATATCGCCCTGTGCGGCCTTTTCCAGCTGACCGATGCGGCGGTCGAGGTCGATGAGACGCTGGGCCATGATGTCCGGCAGGTCCTGTTGGTCGAGGTCGTCGGCGGGGTTGATGGCCTTGTTGTTGATGCGCACCACTTCGGCAGGGACGCCGACGGCGGTGCAGTTGGCGGGCAGGTTCTTGAGCACCACGCTGCCCGCGCCGATGCGGGCGTTGTCGCCGATATACACCGGACCCAGCACCTTGGTACCAGCGCCGATAAGGACATTGTTGCCCAGGGTGGGGTGGCGCTTGCCGGTGTCCTTGCCGGTGCCGCCGAGGGTCACGCCGTGGTAGATGGTGCAGTTGTCGCCGATCTCCGCCGTCTCGCCGAAGACGATGCCCATGCCGTGGTCGATGAACAGGCAGCTGCCGATCTTCGCGCCGGGGTGGATCTCGATGCCGGTCTTATGCCGACCCCGCTGGCTGACCCAGCGGGCGAGGAAAAAGTGCTTGTGCTCGAACAGCCAGTGGGCAATGCGGTGATAGACCAGAATGTGAAAGCCCGGGTAAAGCAGTATGACCTCCAGCACGCTGCGCGCTGCGGGGTCCTTGCGCTGGATGTTCCGCGCGTCCTCTAAAAGACCCATAATAGAAAACCTCCATTTTGCCGCCCGCAATGGCGGCCCCTCTCTGATAGACTTTATAATAGCACATCTAAACTTTAATGTACAGTGAAATGGTAGGATATAAGAACGAAAATGAGGATTTTTTTGCACAGGGGCGCTGGCGGCGGGGGAGAAGAGGGACTTTTCGGTAGAGTAGCTAAAATTCGAGGCTTACGGATGCAAACCTTCTCACATGGAAATGAGGTCAAAAGCATTGACACATTTTGCGCTTCTATGCTAAAATATATCGAAAAAGAACGGATAGAAAAGGAGACGGGAGCATGAAGGCCAAGATGATGCGTGCAAAACTGGAAAATCAGTTTGCAGCCGTTTTTGCTGTGGCTCCAGTGTTTCCTTTTTTGATGTGCTGACTTTTCCCTTTGCTGGGAAAAGTTTTTTTTTGCCCTTCTGAGGGCAGACACACCCGGACGATGAAACCAGACGAACACAGACAGGGAGGTAATCTTATGCTGCTCATCAACGCTGTCAACGCCGAGGGCCGGCCTGTGGAGCTGTATGTAAAGGACGGAAAGATCGCCGCCGTCGGTCAGGACCTGGCCGCACTGGCCGGAGAAAACGAAACGGTGCTGGACGCCGGAGGACTGACCGTGCTGCCCGCTTTCGTGGACCTGCACTGCCACTGGCGCACGCCGGGCTTCGAGTACAAAGAGGACATTGAAACGGGAAGCCGCGCCGCAGCCGCAGGCGGCTACACCTTCGTGAACCTGATGCCCAACACAAAGCCTGTCTGCTCTTCGGCAGCACAGGCCGCGATGGTGGAACAGAAGGCCGCTGAGGTGGGCCTGTGCGACGTGAACCAGACCGTCTCCATCACCGAGGATTTCGACGGCAAGACCATCGACCACCTCAAGACCCTGCCCGCTTCGGTCAGGTTCATCACCGAGGACGGCCACGGTGTGCAGGATAACGCCACCATGGCCCGGGCGTTCGCCATCTGCACCCAGCGGGACATCACCGTGATGAGCCACGCCGAGGATATGGAGATCAGCCCCTGGGACTATCGGCTGGCCGAGGACATCGAGACGGTGCGGAACTGCTGGCTGAGCGAGTACTATCAGACCCGCCTGCACATGTGCCACGTCTCCACCCGGGGCGCCATCGAGGCTATCCAGATGGCAAAGCTGCGGGGCGCACCTGTCACCTGCGAGGTGACGCCCCACCATCTCTGGTTCACCAATGACACCTGCGACTACCGCGTCAACCCGCCCATCCGCACCGCCGACGATGTGCAGGCCCTCATCGACGCCATCCGCAGCGGTGTGGTGGACGCCATCGCCACCGACCACGCGCCCCACTCCGAGGAAGACAAGCTCAAGGGCATGGCCGGTATGGTGGGCAGTGAGACGGCTTTCGGCGTCTGCTACACCAAGCTCTGCAAGGAAGAGGGACTTCCCCTCGAGCTGCTGAGCCACCTCATGAGCACCCGCCCGGCGGAAATTCTGGGCCTTGCCAAGGGTCAGCTCGAGCCGGGCTATGACGCCGACTTTGTGCTGGTAGATCTCGACACCCCCTATACCGTGGACAAGAACAAGCTCCACTCCAAGTCCCACAACTGCCCCTTCGACGGTGCGCAGCTCTACGGCAGGGTCTGCGCCACGGTCAAGGGCGGCGAGCTGACCTATCAGGCAGAAGAATAAGCTGCAAATACATTTATATAAAAGAGAGACAAACAGGAGGAACCCCAAATGACGAACATGGATAAGCTTTACGAAGCAGTCGAAGCACGCGGCCCGGTCTGCGTGGGTCTGGACACCGATTTCAGCTACCTGCCCGCAGATTTCGTGGACGGCACCCTCTCCAAGGGCGAGAACATCGTCCGCTTCAACAAGAAGCTCATCGACGCCACCAAGGCCGTCGCGGGCTGCTACAAGGTGCAGATCGCTTACTACGAGTCTCTTGGCCTCGAAGGTCTGAAGGCATATGCCGACACCCTGAAGGCTGTCCGCGAGGCCGGTGTGCCGGTCATCGCCGACATCAAGCGCGGCGACATCGCCAAGACCGCTGAGATGTACGCCATGGGCCACTTCACCGGCGACTTTGAGGCCGACTTTGTCACGCTGGCTCCCTACATGGGTCTGGACTCCATCAGCCCCTATCTGCCCTACGCAGAGAAGCAGGGCAAGGGTATGTTCGTCCTCTGCCGCACCTCCAACGGCGGCGCAAAGGATTTCGAGTATGAGAAGCTGGCCGATGGCCGCCACGTCTACGACCTCGTGGGCGACAAGCTGAACGCCCTCGGCAAGGACTACATGGGTGAGCACGGCTACTCTTCCATCGGTCTGGTCATCGGCGGCACTCACATCGAGGAGGCTACCGAGATCCGTGCAAAGTATCAGGATAGCTTCTTCCTCATCCCCGGCTACGGCGCACAGGGCGGCAAGGCCGAGGACATCGCCCAGTATCTGTCGAAGGGCAACGGCGGCGTGGTCAACTCCAGCCGCGGCATCCTGCTGGCCTACAAGAAGCAGCCGGGTGTAGCCTTCGACGAGGCCGCTTACAACGAGTGTGTGAACATGAAGGAGGCCATTGCCCATGCGTGCAGCCTGCTGTGAGGCCACTGTCCTGCGCCATGAGGTCATCGCGGACGACATCCGCCTGCTGACCGCCCTCTGGCCGGACCGCGAGCATGCCCCCCACGCGGGGCAGTTCTTCACCCTGCGTGCCTGGGGCGCAGATGAAGCTCCCTTCCTGTCCCGGCCCATCAGCGTCCACAAGTGGGATGCCGAGACTCAGACCGTCGAGTTCCTGTACGCCGTCGTGGGCGAGGGGACCCGCAAGCTGACTGCCCTGAAAAAGGGTGACAGTTTCCAGCTCACCGGCCCCATGGGCAACGGCTTCGATGTGGCCGACATCCTGAGCAAGTATCAGAAGATCGCCGTCGTGGGCGGCGGCATCGGCACCGCCCCCATGTACCAGCTCACCCGGGAGCTGGCGGCTGGCGGCGTCAAGCCGGACGTCTTCTTCGGCTTCCGCGATAAGCCCTACTGCATGGAAGAGTACCGCTCCATCGCGGGCATCGTCAAGGTGTCCACCGACACCGGCGCGGTGGGTTTCCACGGTTTCGTCACCCAGCTGTATGACCCGGCGGATTACGATGTGGTGCTGGTGTGCGGCCCCACGGTCATGATGCGGAATGCCGCCCGCCTCTGCGCGGAGAAGGGGACTTCCTGCTTCGTCAGTCTGGAAAAGAAGATGGCCTGCGGCATCGGTGCCTGCCTCGGCTGCACCTGCGAGACCAGGAGCGGCGAGGGCAAGAGCGTGTGCAAGAATGGCCCTGTGTTTGATGCAGCGGAGGTGTTCTGATGGCAGACTTGAAAACGAACCTGCTGGGCTTTACCATGAACAGCCCCATCATCGGGGCCTCCGGCACGGTGGGCTACGGCGTGGAATACGAAGAGCTGGCTGATTTCAGCAAGATCGGCGGCATCTCGGGCAAGGGCCTGACCCTGCACGGCCAGTACGGCAACAAGGGCGAGCGCCTGTGGGAGACGCCCTCGGGCCTCATCAACAGCATCGGCCTGCAAAACCCCGGTGTCCAGCACTTCATTGATGTGGAGCTGGGCGAGATGCTGGAACTCAAGCAGAAGTACGGCACGGTGGCCATTGCCAACCTCGGCGGCCACAGCGAGGAAGAGTATGTCAAGGGCGCAGCCATGCTGAGCGAGAGCGGTGTGGACATCGTGGAGCTGAACATCTCCTGCCCCAACGTCAAGGTGGGCGGCATGGCCTACGGCGTCAAGGCAGAAGCTGCCGGTGAGGTGGTGCGGATGGTCCGCGACGCCTGCAAAAAGCCCCTGATGGTCAAGCTCAGCCCGCAGGCCGAGAACATCCCCGAGATGTGCAAGGCCGTGGAAGCCGCCGGTGCGGACGCCATCAGCCTGACCAACACCTTTCAGGCCTGCGCTATCGATTTGGAGAAGCGCCGCCCGGTGTTCGACAACATCTTTGCCGGCCTGTCCGGCCCGGCGGTGCGCCCCATCGCCCTGCGGATGGTCTGGCAGGCCGTCGGCGCGGTGAACATCCCGGTCGTGGGCCTCGGCGGCATCGCCACCGGTAAGGACGCACTGGAATTCATCATGGCCGGTGCCACGGCGGTGCAGGTGGGTGCAGCAAACTTCGCCAACCCCCGCGCCATGGAGACCATCGCCGAAGAAATGGCGGCCTGGATGGACGCCCACGGCGTCAAGACGCTGGACGAGATCCGCGGCTGCGCACGCTGAGCGAATAAAACAGAGATTAAACGTATATGACTTGCAAATATTCATTAATTCTTAAAATTTATGAATAAATTTGCGTTTTGACAAAATGCGTGGTACAATACCGCATGAACGAAAACAACAGAGTATAGAGAGGGAAAAATACCATGAGTGAAGCACTTGAAATTCTGAAGAGCTGTGACGCATTTCTGGAAGGCCACTTCCTGCTGTCTTCTGGCCGCCATTCCAGCGCATACTGCCAGATGGCATATCTGCAGCAGTACCCCGACCGCTGTGCCGAGGTCATGAAGGCTGTGGCCGATAAGATCAAGGAGATGGACGTGGATGTCATCGTCGGACCTGCCATGGGCGGCATCGTCTACGCCTACGAGCTGGCCCGCCAGACCGGCAAGCGCGCTATCTTCACCGAGCGCGTGGACAACGTGATGACCCTGAAGCGCTTCGCCATCCATCCGGGTGAGAAGTGCCTCATTGCTGAGGACGTCGTGACCACCGGCATCTCCTCTCTGGAGACCAAGCGTGTCATCGAAGAGGCCGGCGGCGTCTGCATGGGCATCACCTGCGTGGTGGACCGCACCAAGCCCGAGGCTCCGTCTCCCATCCCCATCGTGGCCAGCGCTCTCAAGCTGGACCTGCCCAACTACGCCCCCGAGGAGTGCCCCATCTGCAAGGAGGGCAAGCTGCCTCTGGTGCATCTGGGCAGCCGCAAGATGAAGCAGGAAGCCAAGCAGACCCTGTAAACGCGCAGGCGTGTTGAAGCGAGGAGTATCTAATGAACGCATATCTTCTTTTGGCAAATGGCATGGTCTTTGCCGGCCAGTCGGTGGGCGCTGAGGGCGTCACCGTGGGCGAGGTCGTCTTTGCCACCGGCATGGTGGGCTTTCAGGAGACGCTGACCGACCCCAGCTACTACGGCCAGATCATCACCCAGACCTACCCCCTCATCGGCAACTACGGCATGAATAAGGACGACATGGAGTCGGATAAGATCTGGGCCAAGGGTTATATCGTCCGCGAGGCCTGCCAGACCCCGTCCAACTGGCGCTGTGAGGAGACGCTGGACAGCTTTCTGAAGAAAAACAATACCATCGGCATCGAGGGCATCGACACCCGCCACCTCACCCGCATCATCCGGGAGAGCGGCGTCATGAACGGTGCAATCCTGACCACCTTCGACCCCGCTGACCCGGCCAACAAAGCCGAGACGGATAAGCTGCTGGAAGAGATCCGCGCTTACGCCGTCACCGACGCCGTGAAGAGCGTCACCTGTGCAGAACCCGAGGTCTACAACGAGAAGGGTGAGACCCATATCGTACTGATGCACTACGGCTGCAAGCGGAATATCATCCGCTGCCTCGTCAAGCGCGGCTGCAAGGTGACGGTCATGCCCGCCTTTGCCACCGCTGAGGAAGTTGCTGCCCTGGACCCGGACGGCATCATGCTCTCCAACGGCCCCGGCGACCCCGCCGAGCCGGTGGAGGTCATCGAGAACCTCAAGCACATCTTTGAGCTGAATATCCCCACCTTCGGCATCTGCCTCGGCCACCAGCTCTCCGCTCTGGCCGCCGGTGCCAAGACCATGAAGCTCAAGTACGGCCACCGCGGCGCCAATCAGCCCGTCACCGACTTCGAGTCGGGCCGCACCTTCATCACCAGCCAGAACCACGGCTATGCAGTCGTGGGCGATGAGCTGCCCGCCGAGATGGGTGAGGTGGCCCAGGTGAACGCCAACGACGGCACCTGCGAGGGCATCAAGTACAAGAAGTGGAACTGCTTCACCGTCCAGTTCCACCCCGAAGCCAACGGCGGCCCCAAGGACACCGAGTTCCTGTTCGACCGCTTCCTGAACAACGTCAAAGCAGCAAAGAAGGAGGCACGCTGAAATGCCTAAGGACCCCAGAATCAAAAAAGTGCTGGTCATCGGCTCCGGCCCCATCATCATCGGTCAGGCTGCTGAATTTGACTACTCCGGTACCCAGGCGTGCCGCGCCCTGAAAGCAGAGGGCATCGAGACCGTTCTGCTCAACTCCAACCCCGCTACCATCATGACCGACCCCGACGTGGCCGACCATGTTTATATCGAGCCCATGACCCTCGAGGTCGTGGAGCGCATCCTCGACATCGAGAAGCCCGACTCCGTGCTGCCCAACCTCGGCGGCCAGATGGGCCTGAACCTCTCCATGGAGCTGGCCCGCTCCGGCTACCTCGACCGTACCGGCATCCGTCTGCTGGCCTGCAAGCCCGAGACCATCGACCGCGCCGAGGACCGCGAGCTGTTCAAGGAGACGATGGAAAAGCTGCATCAGCCCATCATCCCCTCTGAGGTCGTGGAGACGCTGGAAGACGCTCTGGCCTGCGCCGACCGCATCGGCTACCCGGTCATCGTCCGCCCCGCCTTCACCATGGGCGGCACCGGCGGCGGCATCTGCGAGAACAAGGCAAAGCTCATTGAGATCGGCACCAACGGCCTCCGTCTTTCCCCCATCCATCAGATCCTGGTGGAAAAGTGCATTGCGGGCTGGAAAGAGATCGAGTACGAGGTCATGCGCGACCACAAGGGCAACGTCATCACCGTCTGCAACATGGAGAACCTTGACCCTGTCGGCATCCACACCGGTGACTCCGTGGTCGTGGCACCCTCCCAGACCCTGACCGATCACGAGTACCAGATGCTGCGTACCGCTGCGCTGGACATTATCACCGAGCTGGGCATTGAGGGCGGCTGCAACTGCCAGTTTGCCCTGAAGCCCGACAGCTTTGACTACGCGGTCATCGAGGTCAACCCCCGTGTGTCCCGTTCTTCTGCTCTGGCTTCCAAGGCCACCGGCTACCCCATCGCCAAGGTGGCGACCAAAATCGCCATCGGCTACACTCTGGATGAGATCACCAACGACGTCACCGGCAAGACCTGCGCCTGCTTCGAGCCTGCGCTGGACTACATCGTGGTCAAGTACCCGAAGTGGCCCTTTGATAAGTTCGTCTACGCCGACAAGTCTCTGGGTACCCAGATGATGGCCACCGGTGAGGTCATGAGCATCGGCAACAGCTTTGAGGCTGCCATGATGAAGGCCGTCTCTTCCATCGAGCTGGGCATGGACACCCTGACCCACAAGCCCTTCGAGGAGCTGAGCGACGACGAGATCGTGGACCACATGCATGTGCAGGATGCCGAGCGCGTCTTCTGCGTCTATGAGGCCCTCAAGCGCGGCATCGACCACGAGACCATTTACCGCATCACCAAGATCGACTGGTGGTTCCTCGACAAGATGCAGCATCTGGCAGACCTCGAAAAGGGTCTGGCCAAGTGCGAGGGCGTTCTGAGCGAGGCCCAGTATAAGGAAGCCAAGAAGTACGGCTTCCAGGATAAGACCATCAAGCGTCTGGCCAAGGTGGACAAGCTCCCCGTGGAGAACTACCGCGCCGGCTTTAAGATGGTCGATACCTGTGCCGCTGAGTTTTCGGCCAACACCCCTTACTTCTACTCCACCTACGACGGCGACAACGAAGCCGCCGAGTTCATCGCGGAGAAGGAGGCCAAGGCCGCCGAGAAGGGCGAGCCCAAGAAAAAGAAAGTCCTCGTCTTCGGTTCCGGCCCCATCCGCATCGGTCAGGGCATCGAGTTCGACTACTGCTCTGTCCACTGCGTCTGGACCCTCAAGAAGCACGGCTGTGAGGCTATCCTCGTCAACAACAACCCCGAGACGGTCTCCACTGACTTCGACACCGGCGACCGCTTGTATTTCGACCCGCTGAACCCCGAGAGCGTGGACAACATCATCGCGACCGAGAAGCCCGACGCCTGCGTTGTTCAGTTTGGCGGTCAGACTGCCATCAAGCTGGCAAAGCATATGGACGAGATCGGTCTGCCCATCCTCGGCACCCCGGCGGATGCCATCGACGAGGCCGAAGACCGTGAGCGCTTCGATGAGCTGCTGGAGCGCTGCAACATCCCCCGCGCACCCGGCCGCACTGTCTTCAATCTGGAAGAGGCTCTGGCCGCAGCCGACGAGATCGGCCTGCCTGTTCTGATGCGTCCTTCCTACGTCCTCGGCGGTCAGAACATGATCGTGGCTTACACGAAGGCCGACGTTATCGAGTACATGGGCGTCATCACCGAGCACGTCGATATGGACCACCCCGTCCTGCTGGATAAGTACATCATGGGTACCGAGTGCGAGGTGGACGCCATCTGCGACGGCGAGAACTACCTCATCCCCGGCATCATGGAGCAGGTGGAGCGCACCGGCGTCCACTCCGGCGACTCCATCTGCGTCTACCCGGCCCAGCACCTGACTCAGGCCGAGATCGACACCATGGTGGACTATACCGGCCGCTTTGCCCGTGAGCTCCACGTCACCGGTCTGGTCAACGTCCAGTATGCGGTCTCCAACGGCAAAGTGTACGTCATCGAGGTCAACCCCCGTTCCTCCCGTACCGTGCCGTATATCTCCAAGGTCACCGGCGTCCCGATGGTCGATCTGGCCGTCCGCTGCTGCCTCGGCGAGAAGCTCACCGATATGGGCTACGGCACCGGTCTGCACCCCAACGCCCCCTATGTGGCCGTCAAGGTGCCTGTCTTCAGCTTCGAGAAGCTCCACGGCGTCGATACCCAGTTCGGCCCTGAGATGAAGTCTACCGGCGAGGTGCTGGGCATTGCTCCCAACTTCCACGACGCCCTGCTCAAGGGCCTTATCGGCGCGGGCTACACCTTCAAGACCCCCGGCCCGGCTTCCTGCTGCATCTTCACCGTGAAGGACAGCGACAAGCCTGAGTTCGTGGACATCGCCTGGAAGCTCAAGAACATGGGCTATAAGCTCTACGGCACCTCCGGCACATGTGCATGGCTCAACAAGCACATGGTCCCCTGCAACGAGGTGCGGAATATGTCCGGTGAAGCGCCGAATATCGTGGACCTGCTGCAGAGCGGTCTGGTGGACTATGTCTTCTCCACTAGTGCCAAGGGCCGCGACCCCAAACGCGATTCCGTCCGCCTGCGCCGCAAGGCCGTGGAGCTCAGCATCCCCTGCATCACCGCCGTGGATACCGCCAACGCTCTGGTCAACTGCCTGCGCAGCGACCACAGCATGAAGGACATCCCGCTGGTGGATATTGCAACGCTGTATCATAAAAAATAATCCCGCCCCATTACTTCGTGCGCAAAAATATACCGTTTGTGCGCAGCCCCTCGTAATGAGGGGCTGCATTTGTTATACTCAACAACGCAAAATTTGCCAAAAGACGTTACTTTTGGACGTTCCAGGAGGATATAGATACATGACTCGTTCCCAGATGATCGAAACCGTGGCACGCAAGACCGGCTTTACCGAAGCTCAGGTCGAGACCACGATGGATGCACTGTTTGACCAGATCGCCGATTGCCTGCGTGCCGACGAAAAGGTCACCATCGCTGGCTTTGGCCGCTTTGAGATGCGTCCCCGCAAGCCGAAGGCTTACACCAATCCCAAGACCAAGGTCTCCAGCCGTCTGGAGTCTACCTCTATCCCCGGCTTCAAGGCCAGTGGTCGTTTCAAGCAGAAGCTTGAGTCTGGCCGTGCTGCCAAGAGCGTCGAAGAGACTGCCTGATAGGACCTGAACCAAAAGCGCCGCATCCTTGACCCGGGATGCGGCGCTTTTTTGCTGACAGAATGCGATTTTCATGGTATACTGGGCATATCACAACGAAAAGCGGCCCTCAGAGGGCATTGCGCGGAAGAGAAAAGAAAAAGAACGGAGTAGAGGAATCCATGCTTTACAGCGAATTACAGTGCAGCGAGGCCATCCATAAGGCCGTAGAGCGGATGGGCTTTGCGGAAATGACCGAGGTGCAGGAAAAGACTATCCCCGTCATGCTGGCCGGGCGTGACGTCATCGCCAAGGCCCCTACCGGCACTGGCAAGACCTGCGCTTTCGGCATCCCGGTGGCCGAGCACATCGACCCGGCTCTCAAGGCCCCGCAGGCCGTTATTCTGGCCCCCACCCGTGAGCTGGCCCAGCAGATCGCTGAAGAACTCACCGGGCTGACCTATTTTATGCCGGAAGTGCAGGTAGTCTGCGTTTACGGCGGTGCGAATATGGAAAAGCAGGCCAAGCGCCTCGCCGAGGGCTGTCAGATCGTGGTGGCGACCCCAGGCCGCCTCATGGACCACTACAAGCACCACAATATCGACCTCGACCATGTGACACAGGTGGTCCTCGACGAGGCTGACGAGATGCTGAATATGGGCTTCTATAAGGACGTGAAGCATATCATCGGCCTGATGAAGGCCCGCAAGTCCCTCTCGATGTTCTCGGCCACCATCAGCCGCGAGGTGATGGACATCGGCTGGATGTATCAGAAGGACGCCGAGGAGATCACTGTCCAGCCCAAAGAGGAGAGCCAGCCCAAGATCACCCAGTATATGCTGGAGACCTCCGGACGCAACAAACTGTCCGATCTGGCCCAGATCATCATTGGGGAGGGCTACAAGCGGGTCATGGTCTTCTGCGATACTAAATTCAATACGGCGGCTCTGGCGAACCAGCTGGCCCGTCTGGGCTTCTCTGTGGACTGCCTCCACGGCGACCTCTCCCAGAATGAGCGCAACCGCATCATGCAGAATTTCCGTGACGGCAAGCTGAATGTGCTGGTAGCCACCGATGTGGCGGCCCGCGGCATCGACGTCTCAGATGTGGATGCTGTCATCAATTACGATGTCCCCGGCGACAATGAGCATTACACTCACCGCATCGGCCGCACAGGCCGCGCAAAGAAGGAGGGCGTGAGCTATCTGTTCTATGTGCCGGAGGAGAAGAAGCGGGTGCAGGAGCTGCTGCGCCTGACCCGCAACACCGACCTGTGCACCCCGGTGCACTTCGACTTCAACCATGAGCACATCGTGGTGGAGGAAAAGAAGGACAACGCCGACCGGTTCCAGATCAAGTGCTATTTTTAAAGGAAGGAGCTGCTGTACAATTTTGTGTGGCGGCTCTTTTTGCAAAAAGGCTTGACCTTCCCCTTTGTGGAAGGTGTAGAATACTCCCGTAAGGAGGGGGGCGTGACCCATGAAGATCAACGAAGTGGAAGCCGCCGTCGGCGTGACCAAAAAGAACATCCGCTTTTACGAGGAGGAGGGGCTCATCAGTCCCAGTCGGGAGCCGGGCAACGGCTACCGCAGCTACTCGCAGGCGGATGTGGAGCGTCTGCGCCGCATCAAGCTGCTGCGCAAGCTGGACGTGCCGCTGGCAGAGATCCGGGAGATGCTGGAAGGGCAGCGCACGCTGGCCGAGGGTATGAGTCAGCAGCTGGAACGTCTGCGCAGCCGCCGCGCCGACTTGGAGGAGGCAATCGGTTTCTGCACGCTGCTGCAACAGGAGAACGGCCCTCTGGAACAACTGGATGTGGAGCAGACGCTTGCGCGCTTGACCGCACGGGAAGAACAGGGAGTGACCTTTGTGAACATTGAACGTACAGACCAAAAGACCCGCCGCATCCGGGGCGCCTGCATTGGTGCTACCCTTTTTGTGGCCATGATGGCCTTTGTAATGGCCACCATGGGCTGGGCGGTTTACACCGACCCGCAGGATGCTCCACCGCTGCCGCTGCTGGTGGTGATGTTCGGCATTCCGGCGGGCTGCATCGTGGGCACCCTGAAGGTGCTGCTGGATCGAATCGAAGAGATCGGAAAGGGAGAAGAAGATGCTTATCGTAACTATTAACGAGATCCCGGGCAAAAAGCTGGAGGCACTGGGCGTGGTGCGTGGCAGCACAGTGCAGAGCCGCAACCTTGGCCACGACATGATGGCCGGCTTCCGCACCCTTGTGGGCGGCGAGGTGACCGACTACGCCGATATGCTCACCGAGGCCCGGCAGATCGCCACCGGCCGTATGGTCAAGGACGCCGAAGCTCTGGGCGCGGATGCCATTGTCGGGATGCGATACGCTTCGGCCAGCGTCATGCAGGGCGCGGCAGAGGTCATTGCTTACGGAACGGCGGTGAAGTTTGTATGACGGCAAAAGAAAAACAGGGCTTCGGCCTTTACTTCCTGTTTGCATTTGGGCTGGCATGGCTGTGCCAGATCGGCGGGTGCATGGCACTGCTGCGGGATGGCAATGCTACAATTTATCAGGCATTGTTGGTCGTATGTATGCTCTGTCCGCTGGCGGCGACTTTGCTGGTGCAGAAGGTCTGGCTCCGCCAGCCCACAGGCATCGGCTGGAAGGTGCAGGGCAAGCGATGGTTCTGGCTGGCGGCATGGTTCGGCCCGGCGGTGCTCACCCTGCTGGGCGCGGTGCTGTATTTTGCGGTGTTCCCCTCCCGGCTGGACTTTTCCGGCAGCTGGCTGGTAGCCGCCTACGGCGGCGAGATGGACGCCCAGACCCTGCGCAGCCAGCTGGGGGTCTCCACCCTCAGTTATCTGCTGCAAAACGGGCTGGTTGCGGTGCTTCTTGCCCCAGCCATCAATATGTTCCCCGCGCTGGGCGAGGAGGTCGGCTGGCGCGGCTACATGATGCCCCGCCTGAAGGAGAGGTTCGGTCTGCTGAATGGCCGCCTGCTGGGCGGCGTTGTGTGGGGCATCTGGCATTGGCCGCTGATGCTGCTGGTGGGCTACGAATACGGCACCAATTACTTGGGCGCACCCCTGCTGGGTCTGGTGGTGTGGTGCGTGGTCTGCTTTGCCCTGAACACCCTGTTGGATATTCTCTATGAAAAAACGGAGAGCATCTGGGTGCCTGCCATTGCGCATGGAGCGTTCAATGCCATTGCAGCACTGCCGCAGGTGCTGGTCACCCCTGCAGATGCCTATTATAATGTACTGGGACCCATGCCCATTGGCCTGATTGCCGCGCTGCCGATGTTGGCAGCAGCGGTCTGGCTGACCCTGCGGGAGATGAAACAGGAAGAAAAGAACTGAATCCCAAGGCAACAGCCGCTGCACTTTTTGTGCGGCGGCTGTTTTTGCGCAGAAATGGTGGAAGAAAGGTCAAAACATCCCCTGAAACTGAGCGAAAAACTGGCTGATGTATACAAAGTGCAAAAAAAGGCGAAAAAAATGTAAAAAAGGCTTGCAAAGTGGCCCGGCATATGGTATTATACTTGAGCGCCAAGCGCTGAGACAAAAGAATGACTTCTGAGTCTCAGCTGGAAGTAAAGCGAAAAGAACCAATAGACGTCCGAAAGTTCCGGTCAGCGCCGAGAAACAGAGAACGCTCCAAGTTCGATAAGAAACGAAAAACTTCGAAAAAAGAGCTTGACAAAAAATCACTTCTGTGATAAAATAATCAAGTCGTCAGCCGCAAGGCTGAGGCGCTACAGGACCTTGAAAATTGAACAATATCGAAAAACTTGTAACGGAACCTATTTTCG